>NZ_JAWJYQ010000016.1:0-2141 GCF_032971465.1 Pseudomonas sp. LSJ-87
CTGAAGTCAGACCCGGGCCTTGAACAGTTCCTGATGCTGGCGGCACTGCTCGGCAGTCAGCATGAACACCCCATGCCCGCCGCGCTCGAACTCCAGCCAGGCAAAGTCCACTTCGGGGTACAGCGCCTCGACATGCACCTGGCTGTTGCCCACCTCGACAATCAGCAAGCCCTTGTCAGTCAGGTGATCCGCCGCTTCGGCCAGCATGCGCCGCACCAGGTCCAGGCCATCGTTGCCGCAGGCCAGACCCAACTCGGGCTCGTGGTGATACTCGGCCGGCATGTCGTCGAAGTCCTCTGCATCGACATACGGCGGGTTGGACAGGATCAGGTCGAAACGCTGCCCCGGCAAACCGCCAAAACCGTCGCCCTGCACGGTGTACACGCGCCCGTCCAGGCCGTGGCGTTCGATGTTCTGGTTGGCCACTTCGAGCGCCTCGAACGACAGGTCGGCCAGCACTACCTCGGCCTCGGGGAACACGTCGGCGGCAACGATGCCGATGCAGCCAGAACCGGTGCACAGGTCAAGAATGCGCGCCGGCTCGCTCGCCAGCCACGGCTCGAAGCGTTTCTCGATCAGCTCGCCAATCGGCGAACGTGGCACCAGCACGCGCTCGTCGACGATGAAAGACATGCCGCAGAACCAGGCCTCGCCCAGCAGGTAGGCGGCCGGCACGCGTTCTTCGATACGGCGCTTCAGCAGGTGCTGCAGGCGTACCCGCTCGTCGTCCTCGAGCATGCAGTCCAGGTAGCTGTCAGCCACCTCCCACGGCAGGTGCACCGCCCCCAGTACCAGCAGGCGGGCCTCGTCCCAGGCGTTGTCGGCACCGTGGCCGAAGAACAGGTCGTGCTCGTGGAAGCGGCTGACCGCCCAGCGGATGTAGTCGCGCAGCGTGCGCAGGCGGGATGTGATCACGGGGTACTCCTAATTCAGACCGGACAAAAGTCTAACAGCCCCACCCGCACATTTGTTCCTTTGCCTTACCCAATGGCTAGCCACAAGCCAGTAACCATGCCGCTTGCGTTGTCAACCATTCCCATTGGCGCCAAGGCAGGGGAGAATAGGTATACAAAAGCCCTATCCAAGGAGCCCTTGATGTCCGTTCCAACCACGATGTTTCGCCTCACTGGCCGCGACTACCCGCCGGCCAAGCTGAGCCACGCCAGCCTGATCATCATCGATGCGCAAAAGGAGTACCTCAGCGGGCCCCTGGCGCTGTCGGGCATGGACGAGGCCGTGGCCAACATCGCCAGGTTGCTCGACGCCGCGCGCAAGAGCGGCCGTCCGATCATCCACGTTCGCCACCTGGGCACTGTCGGTGGCCGCTTCGATCCACAAGGGCCGGCCGGCCAGTTCATTCCGGGGCTGGAGCCGCTGGAAGGCGAAATCGTCATCGAAAAACGCATGCCCAATGCATTCAAGAACACCCAGCTGCATGAGACCCTGCAGGCGCTGGGCCACCTGGACCTGATCGTCTGCGGCTTCATGAGCCACTCCAGCGTCAGCACCACGGTACGCCGCGCCAAGGACTATGGTTACCGCTGCACCCTGGTGGAAGACGCTTCGGCGACCCGCGACCTGGCATTCAAGGATGGGGTGATCCCGGCCGCGCAGATCCACCAGTGCGAAATGGCCGTGATGGCCGACAACTTCGCTTGCGTGGCCCCCACCGCCAGCCTGATCTGATCGGCTGGTACAACCGCCCGGCAGCCGGGCGGAACCCGATGGGCGGCTCCAGGTCGAATTCCGGATATCCACAGAGGAGAGCGGAATGAAGCTCAAAGGCAGTTTCGACGCCAAGCGCCTGCGCCCGCGCGAACCGCGTAACTGGGGCGCCCGCCTGGCGGCCGGCCTGTCGGCCATGCTGGCGACCCTTGGCGTGCTGCTGGCAATGGCCGGCGTCGCCGGCCTGCTGGGCAACTACCCTGCCCTGGCGGAGCTCAATGCCAACAAACCGCTGGCCGGTATCCTCACCGTGGCCGGCCTGCTGCTGCTGTGGCTGGGCGTGCGCTTCTGGCGGCGCAGCCGCATTCGCCTGCGCCGCGGGCGGGAACTGAACCTGTCGCCGCACCTGATGAAAAAACACGATTGAGGCGCTGCTGACGCGCTCCTTGTGGGAGCGGCCTTGTGTCGCGAAAGGG
>NZ_JAWJYQ010000017.1:0-219209 GCF_032971465.1 Pseudomonas sp. LSJ-87
TGGTGTCCAACTTCTTGGGGGCAGTCCAGGTACCGCACAGGCCTCAAGAACTGTTCAGTACCTGTGGGAGCGGGCGAGCCCGCGAAGAGGCCGGCACAGGTTGAACACCTCTCCCAGCTACACTGTCCTATCGAATAGCCGTTGCAGTCCATCGCCCCTTACAAGAGCAGGACCACCCGCCATGTTCGATATCCGCAACTACCCCCAGGCCCTGGCCGTCAGCCAGTCCGCCGCCCTCACCCCCGACGAGTATCGCCGCCTCTACCGCCAGTCGGTGGATGACCCCGACACCTTCTGGGCCGAACAGGCCAAGCGCCTGGATTGGATAAAACCCTGGTCGAGCGTGCAGCAATGCGACCTGAAGACCGGCAGCGCCCGCTGGTTCGACGGCGCCCAGCTCAACGTCAGCTACAACTGCATCGACCGCCACCTGGCCCGACGCGGCGAACAGACCGCCCTGCTGTGGGAAGGCGACGATCCCAAGGATTCCAAGGCCATTACCTACCGCGAACTGCACCGCCAGGTCTGCCGCCTGGCCAATGCGCTGAAAGCACGCGGGGTGAAGAAAGGCGACCGGGTGTGCATCTACATGCCGATGATCCCCGAGGCCGCCTTCGCCATGCTTGCCTGCACCCGCATCGGTGCCATCCACTCGGTGGTGTTCGGCGGCTTCTCGCCCGATGCCCTGCGCGACCGTATCCTCGATGCCGACTGCCGTACGGTGATCACCGCCGATGAAGGCGTGCGCGGCGGCAAACGCATCCCGCTGAAACAGAACGTCGACAAGGCCCTGGCCAGCTGCCCCGCGGTCAGCAGCGTATTCGTGGTGCGCCGCACCGGCGGCGATTTCGCCTGGGCCGAAGGCCGTGACCTCTGGTACCACGAGGCAACGGAAAAGGCCGGCGACGACTGCGCTCCCGAGCCGATGGGCGCCGAAGATCCGCTGTTCATCCTCTACACTTCCGGTAGCACCGGCAAACCCAAGGGCGTGCTGCACACTACCGGCGGCTACCTGCTGCAGGCCACCCTCACCTTCAAGGTGGTGTTCGACTACCGTGACGGCGAGGTGTTCTGGTGCACCGCCGATGTCGGCTGGGTCACCGGCCACAGCTACATCGTCTATGGTCCACTGGCCAATGGCGCGATCTCGCTGATGTTCGAAGGCGTGCCCAACTACCCGGACACCTCGCGCTTCTGGCAAGTGGTGGACAAGCACCAGGTGAACATCTTCTACACCGCCCCGACTGCCCTGCGCGCGCTGATGCGCGAAGGCTCCGCGCCGCTGCAAAACACTTCACGCCAGAGCCTGCGCCTGCTGGGCAGCGTCGGCGAGCCGATCAACCCCGAAGCCTGGGAGTGGTATTTCGAGGAAGTCGGGCAAAAGCGCTGCCCCATCGTCGATACCTGGTGGCAGACCGAAACCGGCGGCATCATGCTCACCCCGTTGCCCGGCTCGCAGTCGCTCAAGCCCGGCTGTGCCACCCAGCCCATGTTCGGCGTACAACCAGTGCTGCTGGACGAAAAGGGCAAGCTGATCGAAGGCCCCGGTGCCGGCCTGCTGGTGATCAAGGCCAGCTGGCCCGGGCAGATCCGTAGCGTCTATGGCGACCATCAGCGCATGGTCGACACCTACTTCAAGCCGATGCCCGGCTATTACTTCACCGGCGACGGTGCCCGCCGCGATGCCGATGGTGATTACTGGATCACCGGGCGTATCGATGATGTGATCAACGTTTCCGGCCACCGTATCGGTACCGCCGAAGTGGAAAGCGCGCTGGTGCTGCATGACAGCGTCGCCGAAGCGGCGGTGGTCGGTTACCCCCACGACCTCAAGGGCCAGGGCGTTTATGCCTTCGTCACGCCCATGAATGGCGTAACGCCGGACGACGCGCTCAAGGCCGAGTTGCTGGCCCTGGTCAGCAAGGAAATCGGCAGTTTCGCCAAGCCCGAGCTGATCCAGTGGGCGCCGGCGCTGCCCAAGACACGCTCAGGCAAGATCATGCGGCGTATACTGCGCAAGATCGCCTGCAACGAACTCGACAACCTGGGCGATACCTCGACCCTGGCCGACCCAAGTGTGGTGCAGGGCCTGATCGACAAACGCCTCAACCAGTAACCGGCGGCCGCTGTTCATGGCCGCCCTGAACCACAGGTCGCCATGGAAGCCCTTCGCCGCCGCATCGAAACCCAGGTCATGAGCCTTACCGGGCTGGCCCTCGGCCAGCTCGACCTGGAATCGCCCAAGGGCGACCCCGGCCTGTTCGGCCCGCACAGTATCAGCTGGCGGGTACATGGCGACTTCCCGAGCATGCTGGTCGGTGGCATCAGCGCCCTCATGCTGCAATTGCTGCACCCGCTGGCCCTGGCCGGGGTGTGGGACCATTCCAACTTCCGTGAAGACCTGCTCGGCCGCCTGCGCCGCACCAGCCAATTCATCTCCGGCACCACCTTCGGCGCCACCCGCGATGCCGAGTGGCTGATCGACAAGGTGCGCACCATCCACCTGCAGGTGACCGGCACCGCGCCGGATGGCCGCCCATATGCAGCCAGCGACCCGGACCTGCTGACCTGGGTGCATGTGGCGGAAGTCAGCAGCTTCCTCGCCGCCCACCTGCGTTACCGCAACCCGCACCTTGCGCGCGCCGAGCAGGATGCCTACTACGCAGAGATCGCGCTGATTGCCGAGCGCCTTGGCGCCCGCGACGTGCCGCGCTCGTGCCAGCAAGTCGAGGACTACCTGCAGCGCATGCGGCCGCAGTTGCACTGCGACGCCCGTAGCCATGAGGTGGTCAGCATCCTGCTCGATGCCCCCGCCCCCAGCCGCCTGGCACAGCCGGTGGGCAAGCTGATGCTGCACGCCGGCATCGACCTGCTGCCGGCCTGGGCCCAGGCCATGCTCGACCTGCAGCACGGCCCGTTGCAGCGGCGCATGATCCGCCTGGGCCTGCAACGCACCGCGCCGATATTGCGCTGGGCGATGCGCGACGGCTCGGCGCATCGGGCCAAACGGCGCATGGGTATCGAATGAGGTCAGATGGTCGCCTCAGCGGAACTGATTTAACGTGCCATACTCCAAGCTCTCCTGCTTAGACAGACGAAGCGACACATGTACAAAGGATTGACTCGCGCCGCTGGCGCACTGCTGGCCCTCGTAGCCCTGTACAGCCTTCTCGGCTTTCTCGTTCTCCCCGGTGTCGCGCTGCGCATCGCCAACCAGCAGTTGGCCCAGTACGCGACCGTGCCTGCCCACCTCGAACGGATCGAGCTCAACCCCTTCAGCCTCGAGCTGACGCTGTGGGGCCTGCAGATCGGCGAGCCGGGCAAGGAGCAGGTCGGCTTCGAGCGCCTGTACGCCAACCTCTCGCTCGACAGCCTGTGGAGCGGTGCCCTGCACCTGGACGCAGTGGAACTGGTCAAGCCACGCAACGAAGTGCTGTTCGCCAAGGACGGTACCCTCAACCTGACCCGCCTGTTCAAGCTGCCAGCCAGCGAAGCCAAGCCTGACGAGCCGCCCAGCGACCCGTTCCCGCTACGCATCGGCAGCATCAAGCTCAGCGACGGCTACCTGCACTTCGAGGACCTGCGCCCGAGCGAGGCGATCGAGTTCCTCTACGACAACATGAATCTGGAGCTGAAAAACCTCAGCACCCTGCCCAACGACAATGCCGACATGACCCTGGTGGCCATCGGCCCCAACGGCGGGCGTATCGACTGGAAAGGTACCCTGAGCCTGGCGCCGATCGCCTCTGAAGGCACACTGAAGATCACCGAAGGCAAGATGAAGGCATTCTGGCCCTATGTGCGCGATGCCGTGCCACTGGTGCTGGAAGAGGGCGTGGTCAGCCTCGACACCCACTACAAGCTCAACCTTGCCAAACAGACCGAACTGTTGCTGGACAACGCGTCGGTGCGCATCGCCCCGTTTGCCATCAAGGCCCCGGATGGCCGCCCGCTGGCACGCCTGGCCAGCCTGGAAGTAAGCGAAACCTCGGTCGACCTGGTCAAGCAGCTGGTCACCGTGGGCAAGATCCGCAGCGAAAAACTGGAAACCTGGGCTGCGCTGGAAAAGGACGGCCAGCTTGACTGGCAGAAGCTGTTCGCCAGCCAGCCGGCCAAGGCTACGCCGAAGGAAAAGGCCGAGCCGGCAGCCGCCGAACCCACGCCCGAACAGCAAGCCGCCAAGGAGCCGAGCAAACCCTGGCAGGTGCTGCTCAAGGATGTGCAACTGCGTAACTACCTGGTGCACCTGGCAGACCGTACCCAGAAGGAGCCGGTGGCCCTCGACGTCGGCCCGCTCAACGCCGACCTGCAAGGTTTCGACAGCCTCAACAAGTCGCCCTTCACCCTCAAGCTCGATACCGGCGTGGGCAAGCAAGGCAAACTGCAGGCGGCCGGCCAGGTCAACCTGGCGCCCATCTGGGCCAAGCTGGACGTGAGCACCCGCGACATCGACCTGCGAGTGGCCCAGGCCTATATCAGCCCGTTCATCCTGCTGGAGCTACGCAGCGGCATGCTCGCCAGCGACCTCAAGGTCGACCTGAAGAACACCGCACCGCTGGCCTTCAGCGTTACCGGCAAGGCACAGGTCAGCCAGCTGCACACCCTCGACACCATCAAAAGCCGTGACTTCGTCAAATGGCAGCAGGTGAACGTCGACGGCCTGTCCTACGTGCACGGCGATGCGCTATCGATCGACAAGGTGACTCTGCTGCAACCCTATGCGCGCTTCATCATCAACGAGGACCGCACCACCAACATCAACGACCTGCTGATCCCGCAGCCGGCCGGCGCCCCGGCGACCAGCCAGGCCAAGCCGGCCGCTGCCAGCAACGACAAGCCGCTGGGCATCCACATCGGCCAGATCGACATCAACGACGGCTCGGCCAACTTCGCCGACCTGTCCCTCACCCCCAACTTCGCCACGGCCATCCAGCAGCTCAACGGCCGGATCGGCACCATCGACAACCGCAAGCCGGTGCCGGCCAAGGTCGACGTCAAGGGCAAGGTCGACCGCTACGCGCCGGTCACCATCAAAGGCGCCCTCAACCCGTTCAACCCGCTGGCCAGCCTGGACATCGCCACCAGCTTCAAGCGGGTCGAGCTGACCACACTCACCCCCTACTCCGGCAAGTTCGCCGGCTTCCGCATCCGCAAGGGCCGGCTCAACCTCGACCTGCACTACCTGATCACCAATGGCCAGCTGAAGGCCGAGAACAAGGTGGTGGTGGAGCAGCTGCAGTTGGGCGAGAAGGTCGACAGCCCGGACGCCGTGGACCTACCGATCCGCCTGGCGGTGGCGCTGCTGAAGGATACTGAAGGCAAGATCTCGATCGAGCTGCCGGTGTCCGGCGACCTCAACAACCCGCAGTTCAGCGTGATGCCGATCGTCTGGCAAACCCTGCGCAACCTGGTGTTGCGTGCGGCGCAGGCACCGTTCAAGTTCATTGGCGGGCTGATTGCCGGCGGTGGCTCGGAAGACCTGGGCAACGTGGCCTTCGCCCCGGGCTCCAGCGAGCTCGGTAGCGACGCCCAGGCATCGCTGGACAAGCTGGCGTCGGCCCTGAAGGAACGCCCGGAACTGCGCCTGGAAATCGAAGGCACCAGCGCCCAGGCCAGCGATGGCCCGCTGATCGCCCAGCAGCGCCTGGAGCGCGAGTACCAGGCCACCTGGTACAAGATCCTGCAGCGTCGCGGTGACAAGGTGCCGGCCAATGCCTCGATGCTGGTGGTCGACGACAGTGACAAACCGGCGATGCTCGAAGGTATCTACCGTAACCGCCTGAAGCAGCAGCCGCCTGCCGAATGGGAGCAACTGGGCCGCGAAGAGCGCACCGCCAAGCTGCGCGAGGCGGTGATCAAGTCCTGGGCCGAGAGTACTGCGCTACTGCGCACGCTGGGCCAGGAGCGGGCCAGCAGCATCAAGGATTACCTGGTGGACAAGGGCCAGCTGGAAGATGACCGGGTGTACTTCATCGATACCAACCTGGGCCAGGCCGAGAGCGATGGGCGGGTGGTGACACCGATGCATCTGGATGCCGAGTAACTTCTACTAGCAGGTCTGGCCTCTTCGCGGGCTTGCCCGCTCCCACAGGTACTGCACAGTTCAAGGCCTGTGCAGTACCTGTGGGAGCGGGCAAGCCCGCGAAGAGGCCGGTACAGGCTTCACACCAAACGCTGCCCCGACACCGCCGGATGGTACAACGGCTGCACCTTGTTCCCTGCCGGGTCCAACAGGTGGAAGCTGCGCGCCCCGTCACCATGGTTGAACGGCCGGTCCAGCAAGGTCACGCCGTGCGCCTTGAAGTACTGGTACCAGGCTTCCAGCTCCTCCACGCTATCGACGATGAACCCATAGTGGTCCAGGGTCTGCAACCCATTGGCCGCCCCTGCCCCGCGCCCCAGCGACAGGTTGTCGTTACCACAAGTGAGGTACACCAGGTCTTCGTTGGCGCGGTTCAGCACTTCCATGCCCAGCACATCGACGTAGAAGCGTTCACACTCCTCCAGGTTGGGTACCAACAAGGCAATATGACGCAGGCCGTTCAGGCGGCCAGGGCGTGCAGGCAATTCGGACATTGGCGAGGCTCCATTTTTGTATACAATTCACAGTAGAATTTAAAACAAAAGGAGAGCCTTGTGTATAGCCTGTTCATCAAGACCCGAGTAAAACCCGGTTGCGCCGAGGATTTTCTGACTGCGATCAAGGTCAATGCCGCAGCTTCTGTCGCCACCGAACCTGGCTGCCTGGTGTTCGATGTGTCGCAGGACCGGGTCGACCCGGAGGTGATCTACCTGTACGAGATCTACCGCGATGATGCGGCGTATGACGCGCATACCCAGACTGCGCACTTTCGCGATAGCCGGCCGTTGGTCGAGCCGCTGATCGTCGAGCAGGAGTGCTTCGAGAGTGATGTGATTGCGCGTAATCCGGCGTACTAGCTACCAATGAAAAACCCCGGCAAATAGCCGGGGCTCGGAGCGAAGGTGGCCAAATCCTTTTGGCCGACGGGACATTCCTTATTCGGCTTTCAGGCCGTCCGACATCACACTTTTGACGCCTTTGATGTTCTTGGTAATACGAACAGCTTCTTCTTTCTGGGACTGAGTCACCGCCACGTCAGACGACAGCGAGACGACACCTTGGCTGGTCTCGACTTTGATGTCGCTGCCTGGAATACCTTTTTCAGTCAGCAGGTCCGCTTTCACTTTGGTGGTGATCCAGGTGTCAGAACCTTCCTGCTTGGCGTTGTCCACGGTATTGGCGGCCAACATGACTGGAGCCTGGGTTGGCTCTGCAGCGAATGCGCCGTTAGCCATGGTCAGGGTCAGGGCGGTAGCAGTAGCGGCAGCAATGGCGAACTTCTTCATGTGAGTCACTCCTGTTTTTCGAAAGGTCTGCGCCGTATGTCCTGGCGTCAGGTATGAAGGTAGTTGCACGCGCTGTGCCAGATTTTCCGCTTCGCTTGTTTCCTTTAAAATCAATAAGTTAGCGAAAAACCAGCATTCCCGTCGTCGTGCATTTTGCAATCTGCACGGTAAACCTGCATGCAAGATGCAAGTCCGCAAAAGGTTCCCTTTCGCCCATGAAAAAAGGGCCCCGAAGGGCCCTTTTCCTGTTGCGTGGCAGTCGCTTAGACGCCCGAGGCCTTGGCCGCGGCAACGTCCTTGATCGACAGCTTGATACGGCCGCGGTTGTCCACGTCCAGTACCAGTACTTCGACTTCCTGGCCTTCTTTCAGGATGTCGGTGACTTTCTCGACGCGAGCATCGCTCAGCATGGAGATGTGCACCAGGCCGTCCTTGCCAGGCAGGATGTTGACGAAGGCACCGAAGTCGACGATGCGCTCGACCTTGCCGACGTAGATCTTGCCGATCTCGGCCTCGGCGGTGATGCCCAGGATGCGCTGCTTGGCAGCCTCTGCCGCTTCCTTGGTTTCGCCGAAGATCTTGATCGAGCCATCGTCTTCGATGTCGATCGAAGCCTTGGTCTCTTCGCAGATGGCGCGAATGGTGGCGCCGCCTTTACCGATGACGTCGCGGATCTTGTCGGTGTCGATCTTCATCGCGATCATGGTCGGGGCGTTGGCCGACAGCTCGCTACGCGACTGGGCGATGATCTGGTTCATCTGGCCGAGGATGTTCAGGCGCGCTTCCAGGGCCTGGCCCAGGGCGATTTCCATGATCTCTTCGGTGATGCCGTTGATCTTGATGTCCATCTGCAGCGCAGTAACACCCTTGGCGGTACCGGCTACCTTGAAGTCCATGTCGCCCAGGTGGTCTTCGTCACCCAGGATGTCGGTCAGGACGGCGAACTTGTCACCTTCCTTGACCAGGCCCATGGCGATACCGGCAACCGGTGCCTTCATCGGTACACCGGCGTCCATCAGGGCCAGGGAAGCACCACAGACCGAAGCCATGGAGCTGGAACCGTTGGATTCGGTGATTTCCGATACCACGCGGATGGTGTACGGGAAGTCGCTGTCGCTCGGCAGCATGGCCTGCACGCCACGACGGGCCAGGCGGCCGTGGCCGATTTCACGACGGCCGGCGCCGCCCATGCGGCCGCACTCACCCACCGAGAATGGCGGGAAGTTGTAGTGCAGCATGAACGGGTCTTTCTTCTCGCCTTCCAGGGTGTCCAGCAGCTGGGCGTCACGGGCAGTACCCAGGGTCGCGACGACCAGGGCCTGGGTTTCGCCACGGGTGAACAGCGCCGAACCGTGGGTCTTCGGCAATACGCCGACTTCGATGTTCAGCGGGCGCACGGTGCGGGTGTCACGGCCGTCGATACGCGGTTTGCCGTTGACGATGTTCTCGCGGACGGTGCGGTATTCCAGCTCGCCGAAGATGTCCTTGATGGCGCTGGCGGACGGGCCGGTCTCTTCGTTGCTCAGACGGGCAACAGCCTCGTCGCGCAGCTGGCCCAGGCGGTTGTAACGGTCAGCCTTCTGAGTGATGGTGTAGGCCTGCGAAACGGCTTCGCCGAACTCGCCACGCACCAGGTTCATCAGCTCGACGTTGGCTGGGGCTGGCTGCCAGTCCCAGGTCGGCTTGCCGGCTTCGGCGGCCAGTTCCTTGACGGCCTGGATCACGGCCTGGAATTCGTCGTGGGCGAACAGTACGGCGCCCAGCATCTGGTCTTCGGTCAGCTCTTTGGCTTCCGATTCAACCATCAGTACAGCGTCGGAGGTACCGGCAACGACCATGTCCAGGCTCGAGGCAGCCAGTTGCTCGTAGGTCGGGTTCAGCAGGTAGCCGGTGCTTTCGTGGAAGGCAACGCGAGCGGCGCCGATCGGGCCTTCGAACGGAATGCCGGAAATGGCCAGGGCAGCCGAGGTACCGATCATCGCAGCGATGTCCGGGTCGGTCTTCTTGCTGGTGGAAACCACGGTGCAGACGACCTGCACTTCGTTCATGAAGCCTTCCGGGAACAGCGGACGGATCGGACGGTCGATCAGGCGCGAGGTCAGGGTCTCTTTCTCGGAAGGACGGCCTTCACGCTTGAAGAAGCCACCCGGGATCTTGCCGGCGGCGTAGGTCTTTTCCTGGTAGTGGACCGACAACGGGAAGAAACCCTTGCCTGGATCGGCCTGTTTGGCGCCTACCACAGTCACCAGCACGGTGACGTCGTTGTCGACGGTCACCAGCACGGCGCCGGTTGCCTGACGGGCAATACGGCCCGTTTCGAGAGTAACGGTCGATTGACCGAACTGGAAAGTCTTGATTACCGGGTTCACGGTTTCCTACCTTTTTCAGTGGCTCTTGGGGGAACTGGTTTCTTGCGAATTCTTGGGCAGAACGGGGAATCGGCCCCATTGACCGTCCAGATACAACACGAGGCTGGGAGCCTGGCACCAAGCGGAAAATCCGCTCAGCATTGCCAGGCTGCCAACCTCGGAGATACGCGTGGCGTGTCCAACGGCAGCACTGCAAAACAGCCCTGCCGAAGCCTGCGACACGCCATGCACACCACTGGCCAGGCCGCTATTAGCGACGCAGACCCAGGCGACCGATCAGGGCGCTGTAACGAGTGGTGTCTTTGCCCTTCAGGTAGTCCAGCAGCTTACGACGCTGGTTGACCATACGAATCAGACCACGACGGGAGTGGTGGTCTTTGTCGTTGGCCTTGAAGTGGCCTTGCAGCTTGTTGATGTTGGCGGTCAGCAGAGCAACCTGCACTTCCGGGCTACCGGTATCGCCGGCGGCTTGCTGGTATTCGGCAACGATCTGAGCTTTTTCTTCAACGCTGAGGGCCATTTGGCTTCTCCTGATAACGGATCCCGCATGCGGGGTCCAATAGGCCAGGGACAAATCCCTGTATTAATAAAAAAGGTGTGACCGTGCCTACTGACAGCCACCCTTGGTGCCGTGGGGCCTGGCAACTGCCTGGCCCCGCGGTTTCGGTCATTCCGACCGAATCAGCCGACGCGGCGCAATGCGCCCGTCTTCGCTCACTTCACCGATACCGATGAAGCGTGCATTGTGATCCTGTACCCGGACCATGCCAAATTGTGGCGCGTCCGGCGCGCGTACCGCCTGCCCATGCAGCCAGTAGAACGCACTGTGTTCGGACAGGCACACCAGCGGCCAGTCCTGCAGGCCGCTGTCCGAGGGCATGAGGAAGCGGTCGAGCGCTTCGTTGCCGCCTTCGGCGTGGGCCTGTTCGAGTTCCTCGAGGGTGACCGTCTGTGCCAGCGCGAAAGGCCCGGCCTGGGTCCTGCGCAGCTCGGCGACATAGGCGCCGCAACCAAGGGCCTCGCCGATATCCTCCACCAGGGTGCGGATATAGGTGCCTTTGCTGCATCCTACGCTCAACCGTGCACGGGTGCCTTCGCACTCGAGCAACTCCAAGCGGCCAATAGTAACAGAACGCGCCTCGCGCTCCACTACCTCTCCTGCACGTGCCAGCTTGTACAGCGGCTGGCCGTCACGCTTGAGCGCCGAGTACATCGGCGGTATCTGGCTGATCTGGCCACGAAAACGCGGCAGCAGGGCCTCGATGTCGGCGCGACCAACGGTCACCTCGCGGGTCTGCAGCACCTCACCTTCGGCATCACCGGTGTTGGTAGTCTGCCCCATCTGCATGACCGTTTCGTAGCCCTTGTCGGAATCGAGCAGGTACTGCGAAAACTTGGTCGCTTCGCCGAAGCACAGCGGCAGCACGCCGGTTGCCAGCGGGTCGAGGCTGCCGGTATGGCCGGCTTTTTCCGCATTGAGCAGCCAGCGCACCTTTTGCAGGGCGGCGTTGGAGGTGAAGCCCAGCGGCTTGTCGAGCAGGATGATGCCGCTGACGTTGCGGCGGATACGTTTGACCTGGGCCACCGCTTACTCCTCGGCGTCCGGCTTGTCGGCATCCTTGTGCAGACGGTCTTCGGCGACCGCGCGCTCGATCAGTGCCGACAGGTGGACACCGCGGCTGACGCTTTCGTCGAAGTGGAAATGCAGTTGCGGCACGCTGCGCAGCTGCATCGAGCGGCCCAGGTGCAGGCGCAGGAAGCTGGCGGCGCTGTTCAGGGCCTTGAGCGACTGCTGCACTGCGTCTGGCGTTTCTTCGCCCATGACGGTGATGAAGACCTTGGCATGGCCTAGGTCGCGGCTGACATCCACAGCGGTGATGGTGACCAGACCGACGCGGGGGTCCTTGACTTCACGGCGGATCAGCTCGGCCAGCTCGCGCTGCATCTGATCACCGATACGTTGGGTACGGCTGTATTCTTTGGCCATTCTTGCTACCTGTAACTTAAAGCGGCAAACGCCCGGTCAGGCTGATGCCTGACCGGGCGCTACCTACTGAGGCACTGCCCACCGCCCTGCGGCGGGGGCTGGCGCCCTGCTCACCCTTAGAGGGTACGAGCAACCTGGACTTTCTCGAAGACTTCGATCTTGTCGCCGACCTTGACGTCGTTGTAGCTCTTCACGCCAATACCGCACTCCATGCCGTTACGCACTTCGGAGGCGTCGTCCTTGAAGCGACGCAGCGACTCCAGTTCGCCTTCGAAGATAACAACGTCTTCGCGCAGTACGCGGATCGGACGGTTGCGGTACACGGTACCCTCGATGACCATACAGCCAGCGATGGCGCCGAACTTCGGCGAACGGAACACGTCACGTACTTCGGCGACACCCAGGATGTTCTCGCGAACATCGCTGCCGAGCATGCCGGTCAGGGCCTTCTTGACGTCTTCGATGATGTCGTAGATCACGTTGTAGTAACGCATATCCAGACCTTCCTGCTCGACGATCTTGCGCGCGCCGGCATCGGCACGCACGTTGAAGCCGAACAGTACTGCATTCGAAGCCAGCGCCAGGTTGGCGTCGCTCTCGGTGATACCACCGACGCCGCCACCGATCACGCGCACCTGAACTTCGTCGTTGCCCAGGCCCGACAGCGAACCCTGCAGTGCTTCCAGGGAACCACGCACGTCGGTCTTGAGGACGATGTTGAGGGTCTTCTTCTCTTCCTGACCCATGGTCTCGAAGATGTTTTCCAGCTTGCCGGCGTGAGCACGGGCCAGCTTGACCTCGCGGTACTTGCCTTGACGGAACAGGGCAACTTCACGGGCCTTCTTCTCGTCGGCAACCACGGACAGCTCGTCACCGGCTTCCGGGGTACCGTCCAGGCCGAGGATTTCGACCGGGATCGACGGGCCGGCTTCCTTCACAGGCTTGCCGTTCTCGTCGAGCATGGCGCGCACGCGGCCATAGTTGGAACCGCACAGGACCATGTCGCCCTGACGCAGGGTACCGTCCTGAACCAGGATGGTCGCCACCGGGCCACGGCCCTTGTCCAGGCGAGATTCGACAACCACGCCACGACCTGGAGCGGTCGGGGTAGCGGTCAGCTCGAGGATCTCGGCCTGCAGCAGGACAGCTTCGAGCAGTTCGTCGACGCCGGTACCCATCTTCGCCGAAACCTTGACGAACGGAGTGTCACCACCCCAGTCCTCGGAGGTCACGCCTTCGACGGCCAGCTCGTTGCGGATGCGATCGATATCGGCACCCGGCTTGTCGATCTTGTTCACCGCAACCACCAGCGGAACGCCAGCTGCCTTGGCATGCTGAACGGCTTCGCGGGTTTGCGGCATCACGCCGTCGTCCGCTGCCACCACCAGGATGACGATGTCGGTAGCCTTGGCACCACGGGCACGCATTGCGGTGAACGCAGCGTGGCCTGGGGTATCGAGGAAGGTGACCATGCCGCGGTCGGTTTCCACGTGGTAGGCACCGATGTGCTGGGTAATACCACCGGCCTCGCCAGCGGCAACCTTGGCACGACGGATGTAGTCGAGCAGCGAGGTCTTGCCGTGGTCAACGTGACCCATGACGGTAACGACCGGCGCACGCGATTCGACTTCACCTTCGAACTTCAGCGATTCGGCCAGGGAGTCTTCCAGGGCGGTATCGCTGACCAGGGTCACTTTGTGGCCCAGTTCTTCGGCGACCAGCTGAGCGGTTTCCTGGTCGAGCACCTGGTTGATGGTGACCGGGGTACCCAGCTTGAACATGAACTTGACCACTTCAGCGGCCTTGACCGACATCTGTTGGGCCAGTTCCGAGACGGTGATGGTCTCGCCGATGGTCACGTCACGGATGACTGGACCGGTCGGGTTCTGGAAGCCGTGCTGGTTGCGCTTCTTCAGCTTGCTCTTGCCACCGCGGCCACGGCGTACGCCATCGCTCTCTTCATCGGTGGTGCGCGGTGCGGCACGAGGAGTCGGAGCCTTTTCCTTCTCCTTGACCTTGACCTTGATCGACACGCGCGGGGCCTCGCCACGACGCTCGCCACCACGACGGTCTTCGTCACGGGTGCGGCCTTCGTTGCGACGGGCTTCGTCCTTCTTGCGCTCGGCGGCACGGGCTGCGGCGTCTTCGGACGCCGGGGCATCGGCAACTACCGGGGCCGGGGCAGCGGCAGGCGCCGCCTCTGGCTTGGCGGCAGGCGCAGGGGCTGCAGCAGCGGTATCGGCGGCCTGACGGCGAGCCTGCTCTTCGTTGCGCTGGCGAACTTCGGCCTCGACCTTCTCGCGAGCGGCATTTTCAGCCGCGCGGCGCTCATCCAGTTCACGCTTCTGCTCAGCCTGGATTTCTTCCGGGCTGCGCTGCACGAATACTTTCTTCTTGCGTACTTCTACGCTGATGCTCTTGCTACCGGCGACACGCAGGGTGCTGGTGGTTTTGCGCTGCAAGGTAATCTTGCGCGGTTCTTCCGCCTTGCTCTTGTGGCTGCTCTTCAAATGAGTCAGCAAGGTCTGCTTCTCATTGTCGGTCACTACCTGACCGGCGTCGGTGTGCGGCAGACCTGCCTCACGCATCTGCTGCAGCAGGCGCTCTACCGGTGCCTCGACCTCTTGGGCCAGTTCTTTCACCGTGACTTGCGTCATGCACTTCTCTCCTCAGGCCGCGCCTAATTACTCGAACCAGTGGGCTCGGGCGGCCATGATCAACTTGCCGGCACGCTCTTCGTCGATGCCGTCGATGTCGAGCAGATCGTCGATCGACTGCTCGGCCAGGTCTTCGCGGTTAACCACGCCGCGCACCGCCAGTTCCGCCGCCAGGTCCTTGTCCATGCCCTCGAGGGAGAGCAGGTCGTCAGCCGGATGGGCGTCTGCCAGTTTTTCTTCGGTAGCGATGGCCTTGGTCAACAAACGGTCCTTGGCTCGAGCGCGGAGCTCGTTGACGATATCTTCGTCAAAGCCATCGATGTTGAGCATTTCTTCCAACGGTACGTAGGCAATTTCTTCGAGGCTGGTGAAGCCTTCGTCGACCAGCACTTGGGCCAGCTCCTCGTCGACTTCCAGTTCATCGATGAAATTGCGCAGGATGTCACCGGTTTCGGCCTGCTGCTTGGCCTGGATGTCCTTCTCGGTCATCACGTTCAGGGTCCAGCCGGTCAGCTGACTGGCCAGGCGAACGTTCTGACCGCCACGACCAATGGCCTGGGCCAGGTTGTCCTCGGCAACGGCGATGTCCATGGCATGGACATCTTCATCAACGATGATCGCCGCGACTTCAGCCGGCGACATGGCGTTGATGACAAACTGCGCCGGGTTATCGTCCCACAGGACGATATCCACACGCTCACCACCCAGCTCCCCGGATACGGCCTGGACGCGCGAACCACGCATGCCGATGCAGGCGCCTTGCGGGTCGATGCGCTTGTCCTTGGAGCGGACGGCGATCTTGGCTCGCGAACCCGGATCACGGGAGGCAGCCATGACTTCGATGAGGCCTTCGGCAATTTCCGGCACTTCGATGCGGAAAAGCTCGATCAGCATCTGTGGCGCGGTGCGCGACAGGATCAGCTGAGGGCCACGGTTCTCGGTGCGAATTTCCTTGAGCAGCGCACGCAGGCGCACGCCAACACGGAAGGTCTCACGCGGAATGATGTCTTCGCGGGCCAGCAGGGCCTCGGCGTTGTTGCCCAGGTCAACGATGACGTTGTCGCGGGTAACCTTTTTGACGGTGCCGGAGATGATCTCTCCAACGCGCTCGCGGTAGGCATCGACCACCTGGGCACGCTCGGCCTCACGGACCTTCTGCACGATGACCTGCTTGGCGGTCTGGGCGGCAATACGACCGAACTCGATGGACTCGATCTTCTCTTCGATCACGTCACCGACCTTGGCTTCAGGGTGGGTTTCGTGAATCTTGCTCAACCAGGTCTCGATCGCCGGATCATCAAGATCGGCTTCGTCGACCACGGTCCAGCGACGGAAGGTCTCGTAGCTACCGGTGTGGCGGTTGATTTCCACACGCAGGTCGACTTCGTCTTCAAAACGTTTTTTGGTTGCAGTGGCCAGTGCCACTTCCAGCGCTTCGAAAATGACGCCGGGCGGTACACCTTTTTCGTTGGATACCGATTCAACAACCAGCAGTACTTCTTTGCTCATCGTACGCCTCGCCTTGCGCAAGCCATTGGGCCCGGATAGTCCGCCGGGCCCGGCACGTCTCAGTCAAAACTGGGAATAATATTGGCCTTGTCGATCGAGTCGATCGGCAACAGGAACTCTTGATTGTCCACCTGGACCACCACGTCCTGCTCCTCCACACCGCGGAGAAGGCCCTGGAAGTTACGACGACCCTCGAAGGGTGAGCGCAGCTTGATCTTCACTTGTTCGCCGGCATGCGAGGCAAACTGTTCCAGAGTGAACAGTGGGCGATCCATGCCTGGAGAAGACACCTCGAGGGTGTATTCACTGCTGATCGGATCTTCCACATCGAGAATTGCGCTGGCCTGACGGCTGACCGCTTCGCAGTCGTCCACCAGGATGCCGCCTTCCTTGTCGATGTAGATGCGCAGTACCGAATGCTTACCCTGGGAAACGTATTCGATCCCCCAGCATTGATAGCCCAGACCCTCGACAACCGGGGCCAACAAGGCCTGCAACTGTTCTAGCTTGCTCGACACCTGAACCCCCTCGTGCATGCTGTGCAAATAAAAAATGGGCGAAGCGCCCATCCCTGAAAGCGCCGTTGGACAACGACGCCGAAAACTGTTCGGTTAGCAAAAAGCCCCTGAAAAGGGGCTCCGCTGAAGCTGGTTGCGGGGGCTGGATTTGAACCAACGACCTTCGGGTTATGAGCCCGACGAGCTACCAAGCTGCTCCACCCCGCGACAAAGCTGGGGCAAAAGTATAAGACCGAACCCTCCTGAGGGTCAAATCCGAACCTTCACCTGCAAGAAAGCCCGCTAAAGCGGGCTCTCAAGCTTTAATTGGTACCGAGAAGGGGACTCGAACCCCTACACCCTATGGGCACAACCACCTCAAGGTTGCGTGTCTACCAATTCCACCACCTCGGCAATACTACTACTTGAAACCCGTTACTTCTGCTCTTGTGCCGGAGGAGGTACATCACCCGTATTAGGAGTGGTTTCGCTCTTCTGCTGCTGGAGCACCGGTACATCATCATTAACTGCCGGTTTCTGCGGCTCTTTCACTTCTAGCACTGCTGGATCTGGAAGACCTGCTTGGCTAAGCTGGTGAGCTTGTTGCTTCGCGAAGTATCCTAACCCAAGTGCTGTCAAAAAGAAAGTGGCAGCGAGTATAGCAGTTAATTTACTCAGGAACGTTGCAGAGCCCTGGCTCCCGAACACGGTATTTGAAGCACCCGCGCCGAAAGATGCACCTGCTTCCGCACCTTTACCCTGTTGCAACAGAACCAGCACTACAAGCGACAGCGCTGCCAACAGATGAAAAACAACGATGACTGTTTCCAGCATTTGTTCAGTTTCCTGCGGCGCGACAAATTGCACCGAATTCGTCTGCGTTCAGGGAAGCTCCACCAATGAGCCCCCCATCGATATCCGGCATGCCGAACAGTTCGGCCGCATTGGCCGCCTTCACGCTGCCGCCGTAGAGCAACTGCACCTTCGCAGCCACTTCAGCATCTTCTGCCGCCAGCTGGCCGCGGATGGCTGCATGCACATCCTGGGCCTGCTGTGGCGTGGCCGTAAGGCCAGTGCCAATGGCCCATACAGGCTCATAGGCAATTACTGCATTGGCAAAAGCCTTAACACCGAATGCCTCGATGATACTGCTTAGTTGACGCCCGACAACTTCGAGCGTTTTGCCGGCCTCGCGCTCTTCAAGGGTTTCCCCGATGCAAAGCACTGGCTTCAAACCTTTGGCTTGGGCCGCTGCAAACTTGCGATTGAGCACTTCGTCGGTTTCACCAATGATCTGGCGACGCTCCGAATGACCAATCAACACCAACTTGCAGCCTGCTTCAACCAGCTGTTCCGGAGCAACTTCTCCGGTCAGCGCACCCTGTTCGGGTTGTACTGCAGAATTCTGTGCGCCGACAGTAATTTCCTTGCCTGCCAGACCATCGATCACTTGATTGATGAACAAGGCCGGTGGAAACACCGCGACTTCCACTCCGCTCGGCAAGGCCAGATTTCTCAAGCCTTCGGTCAGCTCAGCGACGCTAGCGCGGGTACCGTGCATCTTCCAGTTACCAGCTACCATAGGGCGACGCATGCTTTACCTCGTCGGTCAAAGTGGGCGCAGATAGTACCCAACCCTATCTGCGCTGGCAAGCGCCTTCAGACACAAACTTCGCCAACCAGTTTGGCCAACGCTTCTGCGTGCGCACGCACCTGGCTTTCGTCCTCGCCCTCGACCATCACCCGCACCAACGGCTCGGTACCGGATTTGCGCAGCAGGACGCGGCCGCGACCGGCCAAGGCCTCGGTCACCTTGGCACTGGCTTCCTTGACCGCCGGGTGCTCCAGCGGGTCGACCTTGCTGGCGCCATAGCGCACATTGATCAGCACCTGCGGGCACTTGCGCAGGGCCTGACGAGCCTGGGCCAGGGTTTCGCCACGGCGCTTGAGTGCCATCAGCACCTGCAGCGCAGCGATGATCGCGTCACCAGTGGTGGTGTGATTGCAGCACACGACGTGACCGGAGTTTTCACCACCGACCAGCCACTCACGCTCCAGCAGCTCGGCCATGACGTAACGGTCACCGACCTTGGCCCGCACAAACGGGATATCCAGGTCCTTCAGCGCAAGCTCAAGGCCCAGGTTGCTCATCAGCGTGCCCACTACCCCGCCCTGCAGCTTGCCTCGGTCCTGCAGGTCGCGGGCGATGATGAACAGCAGTTCGTCACCATCGACGATGGCGCCGGTGTGGTCGACCATCAGCACGCGGTCGCCATCACCGTCGAAGGCGATGCCCAGGTCGGCATGACCGACCAGCACGGCAGCCTGCAGCGATTCGATGTGAGTCGAGCCACAGCCTTCGTTGATGTTCAGGCCGTCGGGCTGAGCATGCAGCACGGTCACATCGGCACCCAGCTCGCGGAACACGCTTGGCGCAACCTTGTAGGTGGCGCCATGGGCGCAATCGACCACCAGCTTGAGGCCGTCGAAACTGGTGCTGCTCGGCACGCTGCTCTTGCAGAACTCGATGTAGCGGCCGGCGGCATCGTTGATGCGCGAAACCTTGCCCAGCTTGCCCGAGTCGACAACGGTCATCGGCTGGTCGAGCAATTCCTCGATCATCAGCTCGACTTCATCCGGCAGCTTGGTCCCCTGGCCCGAGAAGAACTTGATGCCGTTGTCATCGTGCGGGTTGTGCGAGGCGCTGATGACGATGCCGGCTTCGGCGTGGAAGGTACGCGTCAGGTAGGCGATGGCCGGCGTAGGCATCGGCCCGAGCAGCATCACGTCGGCACCTGCCGCAGACAGGCCGGCTTCGAGTGCGGACTCGAACATGTAGCCGGAAATACGCGTGTCCTTGCCAACCAGCACCCGGCAGTGGCCTTGCTTGCGGAAGGCCATGCCGGCCGCCCAACCAAGCTTCAGCATGAAGTCAGGCGTGATCGGGTATTCGCCGACACGGCCACGAATGCCGTCGGTACCAAAGTATTTTCTGCTCATAGGGGCTCCAATGTTCTTATTCGGCGTTTTGCACCGCAGCGATCATGCGCACCACATCAACGGTTTCGGCCACGTCATGGACACGAAGGATGCTCGCCCCCTTGGTCATGGCCAACGCCGCCAGCGCGAGGCTGCCGTACAACCGCTCGCCGACCGGACGTTCCAGCGTCAGGCCGATCATGCTCTTGCGTGAAACACCCACCAGCAGCGGGCGCCCAAGGCGATAGAGCGCTTCCATATGCTTGAACAGGCTCAGGTTGTGCGCCAGTGTCTTGGCAAAACCGAAGCCCGGATCAAGGATGATTCTGTTTGCGTCGATGCCCGCCGCAGCGCAGGCGGCCATTCGCTGCTCAAGGTAACGCGTAACGTCGGCGGTCACATCTTCGTAATGTGGGTCGTCCTGCATGTTACCCGGCTCGCCGCGCATGTGCATGAGGCATACCGGCAGGCCGGTATCCGCGGCAGCATCCAGGGCGCCATCGCGCTCCAGGGCTCGCACGTCGTTGATCAGCCCCGCACCGAGGCGCGCCGATTCACGCATGACCGCCGGGGTGGAGGTATCGACCGAGATGACCACATCGAGGCGGCTGTTGATCGCCTCGACCATGGGGGCTACCCGCTCCAGCTCCTCGGTCACCGATACCGCGCGCGCGCCCGGACGCGTGGACTCGCCGCCGATGTCGATCAGCGTGGCGCCTGCGGCAACCATCGCTTCGGCATGACGCAACGCCTCGTCGCGCTGGTTGAAGCGCCCGCCATCGGAGAAGGAATCAGGGGTGATATTGAGAATACCCATGACATGGGTACGCGACAAATCAAGAACCCGGTTGCCGCAAGGCAACCGGGTCGGGTACTGCGCTGAGCTCATAGATGCCCTTAGTGTTGAGCCGCTGGACCGCCGATCGGCGATTCCGGGCGATCACCCTGGGCAGCAGGCTTGCCCGAAGCCGAGTCATCATCCCAGTCGCGCGGTTCGCGGGGGGTACGGCCGGCCATGATATCGTCAATCTGCTCGGCGTCGATGGTCTCGTACTTCATCAGCGCTTCGGCCATGGCATCGAGCTTGTCACGGTTGTCGGTGAGCAACTGCTTGGCCGTGGCGTAGCACTGGTCGATGATGCTGCGCACTTCCGAGTCGATCAGCTTGGCAGTTTCGCCGGAAACGCTGGCGTGCTGGCTGGCAGCACTGCGACCCAGGAACACCTCGCCTTCTTCCTCGGCGTACATCAGCGGGCCGAGTTTTTCGGAAAGGCCCCACTTGGTCACCATGTTTCGGGCGATCTGGCTGGCACGCATGATGTCGTTGGACGCGCCGGTAGTGACACCGTCGAAGCCCAGGGTCATTTCTTCGGCAATACGGCCGCCGTACAGCGAGCAGATCTGGCTGATCAGTGCGCGCTTGGACAGGCTGTAGCGGTCTTCTTCCGGCAGGAACATGGTCACGCCCAGGGCACGACCGCGCGGAATGATCGAAACCTTGTAGACCGGATCGTGCTCAGGCACCAGGCGACCGACAATGGCGTGACCAGCCTCGTGGTAGGCGGTGTTCTGCTTTTCTTTCTCGGACATGACCATGGTCTTGCGCTCGGCGCCCATCATGATCTTGTCCTTGGCCAGCTCGAACTCTTTCATTTCGACCAGGCGCTTGTTGGCGCGCGCGGCAAACAGCGAGGCCTCGTTGACCAGGTTGGCCAGGTCCGCACCGGAGAAGCCAGGGGTACCACGAGCAATGACCGCCGGGTTGACGTTCTCGCCGACCGGCACCTTGCGCATGTGAACCTTGAGGATCTGTTCGCGACCACGAATGTCCGGCAGGCCAACCACCACCTGGCGGTCGAAGCGGCCGGGGCGCAGCAGAGCCGGGTCGAGCACGTCCGGACGGTTGGTAGCGGCGATGACGATGATGCCATCGTTCATCTCGAAGCCGTCCATCTCCACCAGCAACTGGTTGAGGGTTTGCTCACGTTCGTCGTGACCGCCACCCATGCCGGCGCCACGGTGGCGACCAACGGCGTCGATCTCGTCGATGAAGATGATGCACGGGGCGTGCTTCTTGGCCTGCTCGAACATGTCGCGCACACGGCTGGCACCGACACCGACGAACATTTCCACGAAGTCCGAACCGGAAATGGTGAAGAACGGCACCTTCGCCTCGCCGGCGATGGCCTTGGCAAGCAAGGTCTTACCGGTACCGGGCGGGCCGACCATCAGCACGCCACGCGGGATACGGCCGCCCAGGCGCTGGAACTTGCCCGGGTCGCGCAGGAACTCGACCAGCTCGCCGACCTCTTCCTTGGCTTCGTCGCAACCTGCAACGTCGGCCAGAGTGGTCTTGACCTGGTCTTCGGACAGCAGGCGCGCCTTGCTCTTGCCGAAGCTCATCGGCCCGCCCTTGCCGCCCGCGCCGCCCTGCATCTGGCGCATGAAGAACATGAAGACGGCGATGATCACCAGGATCGGGAAGCTCGCCACCAGCAGCTGGGTCCAGATGCTCTGCTGCTCAGGCTGCTTGCCTTCGACGATGACGTGGTTGTCGACCAGGTCGCCGATCAGGCCGTTGTCGGTAATGGCCGGGCGAACGGTCTTGAAATTGTCGCCGTCGGCGCGCTTGCCGGTAATGATGTAGCCGTCGACGGTCACACGCTCGACCTTGCCATCCTTGACCTGCTGGATGAAGTCGGAATAGTTGAGGGTCTGCGGCTCGTTAGGGCTGGAGAAGTTGTTCATCACTGTCACCAGGACAGCTGCGATGATCAACCACAGGATCAGATTCTTTGCCATGTCGTTCAATTCGCTACCCTCTGAGGTCGGCGCACGACGCAGCCGTTCCTCGCATGATATTCATCGCCCTAACTTACTACATTACCTACGCAGCCGCAGGCACCGTCTGTAACCCTTTGTGAAAGCTAGACTACACGAAGTTCGGACGATCCTGACGCAGCGGCCGATTGGAAATAACTATCGGCCACCACGCTTCACGCCTTTCATGCCCCCTTGAAACCCCTGCCCAGCAGGTACTGCTCGCGGGAACGGTCACGCGACGACGACGGCTTGCGCATCTGTACCTTGTCGAACTTGCTGCGCACGTCCTTGAGGTACACGTCAAAACCTTCGCCCTGGAAAATCTTGATCAGGAAATCGCCGCCGGGCTTCAGCACGCGGGTTGCCAGATCGAGGGCCAGCTCGCAGAGGAACATGGCACGCGGCATGTCCACCGCAGGCGTACCACTCATATTGGGGGCCATGTCGGAAATCACAAGGTCCACGTGTGAATCGCCGACGGCCTCGAGAATGCGCTGCAGCACTTCATCATGGGTGAAATCACCCTGGATGAAGGTCACATCGGGGATCGAGTCCATCTCCAGGATGTCGGAGGCGATCAGGCGGCCCTGGCCACCAATCAGACGACTGGTCACCTGCGACCAGCCACCAGGAGCCGCGCCGAGGTCGATCACGCTCATGCCTGGGCGGATCAGCCGGTCCTTTTCCTGGATCTCCAGCAATTTGTAGCTCGCACGCGAGCGGTAGCCATCCTTTTGTGCCTGTTTCACAAAAGGATCGTTGAAATGCTCTCGCAGCCAGTTTGCGCTGCTTTTGGAACGTTGTACCACGGGGCACCTCGATGATATGCGTCGTGATTGACTGGGCGGAGCCGGTGGCCCTCGGGTAAAATGCCGGTCAATTTTACAGAATCAGACGGAAAGGGTCAGATTATGCCGCTCAACAACGAGCAGAAGAAGCAATACAAGTCCATTGGTCATGACCTGAAGCCGGTCCTGATCGTTGCTGGCAACGGTTTGAATGAAGGCGTCATCGCCGAACTGGAGCGCGCCCTGGTCGACCATGAGCTGATCAAGGTCGAAATTCGCTCGGAAGACCGCGAAGAGCGGGCCGAGACCATTGCCGAACTGTGCAAGGCCGGCCGTGCCGAGCTGGTGCAGACCATTGGCAAGAAAGCCCTGATCTACCGCAAGAACCCACAGCCGAACAAGCAGCTGTCCAATATCCACCGTTACAAGTAACGGCACGGGGGCTGCTGCGCAGCCCATCGCGACACAAGGCCGCTCCCACAGGGATTGCACCGACCTGCGGCACAACGCAATCCCTGTGGGAGCGGCCTTGTGTCGCGAAAGGGCCGCAAAGCGGCCCCAGCGATCTCGAGCCGTTTAGCGGCGCACCTTGACCGGAACCGGCTGGGCCACCAGCACGATGCCGGAAAAGCCCAGCACCAGGAAACAGAGCAGCTGCCAGCGCTCGCCAACGGAAATACCGTAGCGCAAGGTGTAATACCCCACGCAGGCACCGAAGCCGAGCAACAGCATCTGGCCACGGAACTGCTGCCACCAGGCCGACAGGCCGTCCACCCTTGCCAGCACCGCCAGCTGGGTCAACAAGCCAAGCAGCGCCACACCGATCAACCAGCGGTCGATCTGCCCGGCGATATCCTGCACCAGCAGCGGCGCCAGGCCACTGACCTTGAGCGCGGGCACCAGCCCCACGTGAAACACCCACAAGCCACCGACCCAGAAAACCTGGGCCAGCTGCCAGAGGATCCCCTCGAGGGATGGCGCCCGCAGGCGCCGGTCAGATGTGCTTGACTTCGACAATCTCGTACTCGACCGTCCCGCTAGGCGTCTTGACGACGACAGTATCACCTTCTTCCTTGCCGATGATGGCACGGGCAATCGGCGCACCGCTCGAGAGTTTGCCCTGCTTCACGTCAGCTTCATCCTCGCCGACGATCTGGTAGGTCACCTCTTCATCGGTTTCGGTGTTGGCCAGTACCACGGTGGTACCGAAAATCACCTTGCCGGTGTGAGGGATGGTGGTCACGTCGATCACCACCGAGTTCTGCAGGCGGCCTTCGATATCGCGGATACGCGCCTCGACCATGCCCTGCTCTTCACGGGCGGCATGGTATTCGGCGTTTTCCTTGAGGTCGCCCAGTTCACGTGCTTCGCCGATGGCCTGGCTCAGGCGCGGGCGCTCGGTCTTGCTCAGGAACAGGTGCTCCTCTTCCAGGGCGCGAGCGCCCTGGACGGTCATAGGGTACTTGGTAATGCTCATGCTTTCAGTCCTGCATGCAGATCCTGCAGGCGACGAACGGTCTTTTCCGGACCGAATTTCAGCGCCTCGCAGATGGCTTCACCGGCCGCAATGGTAGTGGTGCAGTAAATCTTGTGCTGCAGCGCATTGCGACGAATCGAGTAGGAATCGGCGATCGACTGGCGGCCTTCGGTGGTGTTGATGATCAGCGACACTTCGTCGTTCTTGATCATGTCGACCACGTGCGGGCGACCTTCGGTCACCTTGTTCACACGGCGCACTTTCAGGCCAGCCGCTTCGATAACCTTGGCAGTGCCGGCAGTTGCAACCACTTCGAAGCCCAGGGCGATCAGGTCGCGGGCAACGCCAGCCACTTGCGGCTTGTCGTCGTCACGCACGCTGATGAAGGCGGTACCGCCAGTCGGCAGCACTTCGCTGGCACCCATCTGGGCCTTGGCGAAGGCTTCACCGAAGCTGTCACCGACACCCATGACTTCACCGGTCGATTTCATCTCAGGGCCGAGGATCGGGTCAACCCCCGGGAACTTGGCGAACGGGAAGACGGCTTCCTTGACGCTGTAGAAGTTCGGGATGATTTCCTGGGTGAAGCCCAGCTCTTTGAGGGTTTTGCCAGCCATGACGCGGGCCGCGATCATCGCCAGGGAGGTGCCGATGCACTTGGAGACGAACGGCACGGTACGCGAAGCGCGCGGGTTGACTTCGATCACGTAGATCTTGTCGCCCTGCAGGGCCAGCTGCACGTTCATCAGGCCGACCACGCCCAGCTCCAGGGCCATTTTCTTGACCTGTACGCGGACTTCGTCCTGCACTTCCTTGCTCAGCGAGTAAGGTGGCAGCGAGCACGCCGAGTCACCGGAGTGAACGCCGGCCTGTTCGATGTGCTGCATGATCGCGCCGATTACCACATCGGTGCCGTCGCACACCGCATCCACATCCATCTCGATGGCGCAGTTGAGGAAGTGGTCGAGCAGTACCGGGCTGTCATTGGACACCTGTACGGCTTCACGCAGGTAGCGCTTGAGCTCGTCCAGTTCGTAGACGATTTCCATGGCACGGCCGCCCAGCACGTACGACGGGCGCACTACCAGCGGGTAGCCGATGCCGCCAGCGGCGCTGATGGCTTCTTCTTCGCTGCGCACGGTGGCGTTTGGCGGCTGCAGCAGGTTCAGGCGCTGAACCATCTGCTGGAAGCGCTCGCGGTCTTCGGCGCGGTCGATGGCGTCCGGGCTGGTACCGATGATCGGTACGCCGGCTTCTTCCAGGGCGCGGGCCAGCTTCAGCGGGGTTTGGCCGCCGTAGTGGACGATCACGCCTTTCGGCTTCTCGACGCGGCACACTTCCAGCACGTCTTCCAGGGTCAGCGGCTCGAAGTACAGGCGGTCGGAGGTGTCGTAGTCGGTGGAGACGGTTTCCGGGTTGCAGTTGACCATGATGGTCTCGTAACCGTCTTCACGCAGCGCCAGTGCGGCGTGTACGCAGCAGTAGTCGAACTCGATACCCTGGCCGATACGGTTAGGGCCGCCACCCAGGATCATGATCTTGTCGCGGGTCGACGGGTTGGCCTCGCACTCTTCCTCGTAGGTGGAGTACAGGTAGGCGGTGTCGGTGGCGAACTCGGCAGCGCAGGTGTCGACGCGCTTGTACACCGGGAACACTTCCAGCTTGTGGCGGTGACGGCGCAGGTTCTTGTCTGTGATACCCAGCAGCTTGGCCAGGCGCTGGTCGGAGAAGCCCTTGCGCTTGAGGCGCAGCATGTAGTCCTTGTCGATCGACGACAGGGCCAGGGTCTTGACCTTCTCCTCTTCCTTGATCAGGTCTTCCATCTGCACCAGGAACCACATGTCGATGCCGGTCAGGTCGAAGATCTGCTCGCAGGTCATGCCGGCACGCATGGCGTCAGCCACGTACCAGATACGCTCGGCGCCCGGTACGGTCAGCTCGCGCTTGAGGATGCTGCTGGCTTCAGGGTTGGCCAGGTCGACTTTCGGGTCGAGGCCGCAGGCGCCGACTTCCAGGCCGCGCAGGGCTTTCTGCAGGGACTCCTGGAAGGTACGGCCGATGGCCATGACTTCACCCACGGACTTCATCTGGGTGGTCAGGCGGGCGTCGGCTTTCGGGAATTTCTCGAAGGCGAAACGCGGCAGCTTGGTGACGACGTAGTCGATCGACGGTTCGAAGGACGCCGGGGTGCGGCCGCCGGTGATGTCGTTCTGCAGTTCGTCGAGGGTGTAGCCGACAGCCAGCTTGGCAGCGATCTTGGCGATCGGGAAGCCGGTGGCCTTGGAGGCCAGCGCCGAGGAGCGCGAAACGCGCGGGTTCATCTCGATCACGACCATGCGGCCAGTGTTCGGGCAGATACCGAACTGCACGTTGGAACCGCCGGTTTCCACACCGATTTCACGCAGCACCGCCAGCGAGGCGTTGCGCATGATCTGGTATTCCTTGTCGGTCAGGGTCTGGGCCGGGGCAACGGTGATCGAGTCACCGGTGTGCACGCCCATCGGGTCGAAGTTCTCGATCGAGCAGACGATGATGCAGTTGTCCTTCTTGTCGCGGACCACCTCCATCTCGTATTCCTTCCAGCCGATCAGCGATTCGTCGATCAGCAGTTCCTTGGTCGGCGACAGGTCCAGGCCACGGGCGCAGATTTCTTCGAATTCTTCACGGTTGTAGGCGATACCACCACCGGTGCCGCCCATGGTGAACGACGGACGGATGATGCACGGGAAGCCCAGGCGTTCGAGGACGGCGTTGGCTTCTTCCATGCTGTGGGCGATACCGGAGCGCGGGCACTCCAGGCCGATGTCCTTCATCGCCTTGTCGAAGCGCGAGCGGTCTTCGGCCTTGTCGATGGTGTCGGCGTTGGCACCGATCATTTCCACGCCGAACTTTTCCAGAACGCCGTGGCGCTCCAGGTCCAGGGCGCAGTTCAGTGCAGTCTGGCCACCCATGGTCGGCAGCAGTGCGTCCGGGCGCTCTTTCTCGATGATCTTGGCCACCGACTGCCACTTGATCGGCTCGATGTAGGTGGCGTCGGCCATGGCCGGGTCGGTCATGATGGTGGCCGGGTTGGAGTTCACCAGGATGACGCGGAAACCTTCCTCGCGCAGGGCTTTACAGGCCTGGGCGCCGGAGTAGTCGAATTCGCAGGCCTGGCCGATCACGATCGGGCCAGCGCCGAGAATCAGGATGCTTTTGATGTCTGTACGTTTTGGCATGGTTGTCACTCAAATCCGGGGTCAGTCGGCAAGCCGCTTTGAACAATCTGGGTCAGGCGCTTCCGGGCGCGGCGCAAGCCGGCCCGGGGCCTTGAAGCAGGATGCTCAGCGGCGCTTGGCCATGGCATCGATGAAACGATCGAACAGTGGCGCGACGTCGGTCGGGCCTGGGCTCGCTTCAGGGTGGCCCTGGAAGCTGAACGCGCTCTTGTCGGTACGCTCGATACCCTGCAGGGTGCCGTCGAACAACGACTTGTGGATGGCGCGGACGTTGCCCGGCAGGGTGGCCTCGTCAACGGCAAAGCCGTGGTTCTGGCTGGTGATCATGACCACGCCGGTGTCCAGGTCCTGGACCGGGTGGTTGGCACCGTGGTGGCCGTGGCCCATTTTCACGGTCTTGGCGCCAGAGGCCAGGGCCAGCAGCTGGTGGCCCAGGCAGATGCCGAATACCGGGATCTCGGTCTCGAGGATGTCCTTGATCGCCTGGATGGCGTAGTCGCACGGCTCGGGGTCGCCAGGGCCGTTGGACAGGAACACGCCGTCCGGGTTGAGTGCCAGCACTTCGCTGGCCGGGGTCTGGGCCGGCACCACGGTCACGCGGCAGCCACGGGCAACCAGCATGCGCAGGATGTTCAACTTGACGCCGTAGTCGAAGGCGACCACGTGGTATGGCAGGTCAGCGGCTTCGATGGTCGGGTGGCTGTCGGTCTTCAGTTCCCACACGCTGGAGCGCCACTCGTAGCGTTCCTTGGTGGAAACGACCTTGGCCAGGTCCATGCCCTTCAGGCCCGGGAAGGCGCGTGCAGCGGCGATGGCGGCTTCTTCGCTGATGTTGTCACCGGCGAGGATGCAACCGTTCTGAGCGCCCTTTTCACGCAGGATTCGGGTCAGGCGACGGGTGTCGATGCCGGCGATGGCGACGACGTTGTTAGCCTTGAGGTACTCAGGCAGCGACTGGGTGTTACGCCAGTTGCTGGCCAGCAGCGGCAGGTCACGAATGACCAGGCCAGCGGACCAGACGCGGTTCGACTCGGCGTCTTCCGGGGTAGTACCGGTGTTGCCGATGTGCGGGTAGGTCAGGGTAACGATTTGCTGCGCGTAGGAAGGGTCTGTAAGGATTTCCTGGTAGCCGGTCATAGCGGTGTTGAATACCACCTCACCAACGGTCTGACCGTCGGCACCGATAGCTTCACCGCGGAAAATACTGCCGTCGGCAAGGGCGAGTATGGCTGGCTTTGTCAAGAAGACCTCCCGTAAATCAAGCATGAAAGGGCGATCGCAGGTTGCAAAAAAGCGGAGTGACGTATGGACACGTCACCCCGCTTTCATGTGCTGAATTCAATTCGCTGCGCGCTTTTAGTGGACACACTAAAGCTGTAGCTTACAGAAAAGTGCGTTTTCGGTCTACCGCGGATGTGCCTCTAAAACACATCAATGCGACAGGCTGACATCTGTGTTGGGTTCTTCGCGGGCTTGCCCGCTCCCACAAGGCTCCACAAACCTCAAGGCTTGCGCTATCCCTGTGGGAGCGGGCAAGCCCGCGAAGAAGCCAACACCACTCCAACTGCTTAACGCAGCTCGAGCACATCCTGCATGTCGTACAGGCCGGGTTCACGCCCGTCCAGCCACAGCGCCGCACGCACAGCGCCCTTGGCGAAGGTCATGCGGCTGGAAGCCTTGTGGGTAATCTCGACGCGCTCGCCTTCAGCAGCGAACAGCACGGTATGGTCACCCACCACATCACCGGCACGCACGGTGGCGAAGCCGATGGTCTGACGCTCACGCGCACCGGTCTGCCCTTCACGACCATACACGGCCACTTCCTGCAGGTTGCGACCCAGCGCCTGGGCAACCACTTCACCCATGCGCAGCGCGGTGCCCGACGGTGCATCGACCTTGTGCCGGTGGTGCGCTTCGAGGATTTCGATATCCACATCGTCCCCCAGCACGCGCGCCGCGGTATCCAGCAGCTTCAGGCACAGGTTGACGCCGACGCTGAAGTTGGCGGCGAAGACGATCGGGATGTCCTTGCCGGCTTCGGCCAACTGCTGCTTCTCTTCTGGAGTGAAGCCAGTGGTGCCGATGACCATGGCCTTGCCCGCCTTGCGGCAGAACGCCAGGTTCTTCAGGGTTACCGAAGGGTGGGTGAAGTCGATCAGCACGTCGAACTCATCGACCACCTTGCTCAGGTCGTCGGAAATCGGCACACCAATACGGCCCAGGGCCGCCAGCTCACCAGCATCAGCCCCCACCAGCGAGCTGTCCGGGCGGTCGATCGCCGCCGTCAGGCCCGCCTGGGGAGCCTGCTGCTGCACGGCTTCGACGAGGGTCTTGCCCATCCGCCCTGCCGCGCCCATCACTGCAATACGTCGCATAGCCATTTCCTTGTCAGAGATCGCCGAAGAAGCGCTTCACGCCATCGAACCAGCCACTGGCCTTGGGCGAGTGGGAGCTATCGCCTTCCAGCGAATCACGCAGCTCTTCGAGCAACTCGCGCTGGCGGCGGCTGAGGTTGACCGGAGTTTCCACCGCCACGCGGCACAGCAGGTCACCCGCACCACCACCACGCACCGGGGCAACACCCTTGCCGCGCAGGCGGAACTGCTTGCCGGTCTGGGTACCTTCCGGGATCTTCAGCTTCACCCGACCATCGAGGGTCGGCACTTCCAGCTCGCCACCCAGGGCGGCATCGGTGTAGCTGATCGGTACTTCGCAGTACAGGTGCTTGCCATCACGCTGGAAGATCTCGTGCTCACGCACGTTGATCACCACATACAGGTCGCCAGTCGGGCCACCATGGGTACCAGCCTCGCCCTCGCCCGACAGGCGGATGCGGTCGCCGGTATCGACACCTGCCGGCACCTTGACCGACAGCGTCTTGTATTCCTCGACACGACCTTCGCCGTGGCACGAGGTGCAGGGGTCGGTAATGATCTTGCCCTGGCCATGGCAGCGCGGGCAGGTCTGCTGTACCGAGAAGAAGCCCTGCTGCATGCGCACCTGGCCGATACCGCCACAAGTCGGGCAGGTGGACGGGGTCGAGCCCTTCTTGGCACCGGAGCCGTCGCAAGGCTGGCAATTGACCAGGGTGGGCACGCGGATGCTGACCGTGGTGCCACGCACCGCCTCTTCCAGGTTCAGTTCCAGGGTGTAGCGCAGGTCGCTGCCGCGCTGGGCGCCGCCACGCGAGCCGCCGCGGCCGCCACCGAAGAAGTCGCTGAACACATCGCCGAAGATGTCGGAGAAGTTGGCACCGCCGAAACCGGCGCCACCGCCACCCATGCTCGGGTCTACACCCGCATGGCCGTACTGGTCGAAGGCCGCACGCTTGCTGGCGTCAGACAGCACTTCGTAGGCCTCGTTGGCCTCCTTGAACTTGTCTTCCGACTCTTTGTCGCCCGGGTTGCGGTCCGGGTGGTACTTCATCGCCAGGCGGCGGTAAGCCTTCTTGAGGTCAGCTTCGCTGGCGCCGCGCTCGACACCCAGTACCTCATAATAATCACGCTTGGACATAGGTCATTTGCACCTTGTTGGGCGTCTGGCATCTGCGCCGCGCCATCAGCACCTGCCTTTTGCCCACCAGGGCCACTGACAGATGCTGTAAAAATTCTCGAATTCCAGATACGCCAACGCGGGAGCAAGCCCCCGCGCGGCGACATCCTACCAGCTCACCGCCAAACGGCGGTGAACCGGCCGACAACATGCAGGGATTACTGCTTGTTGTTGTCTTTCACTTCTTCGAACTCAGCGTCAACCACGTCATCGTGCTTGGCTTCCGGCTCGGCCTGCTGCGCGCCGCCCTGAGGCTGTTCGGCCGACTGCTCGGCGTACATCTTCTGGGCAACCGGTGCCGATACCTTGGACAGCTCTTCGACCTTGGCGTCGATGGCAGCCTTGTCGTCGCCTTTGACAGCGGCTTCCAGGGCAACAACGGCAGCCTCGATGGCGGTTTTCTCTTCGGCGGTAACCTTGTCACCAGCGTCAGCGACCATCTTGCGGGTCGAGTGAACCAGCGCATCACCCTGGTTACGGGCAGCGGCCAGCTCTTCGAACTTGCGGTCTTCCTCGGCATTGGCCTCGGCGTCACGCACCATGCGCTCGATCTCTTCGTCCGACAGGCCGGAGTTGGCCTTGATCACGATCGACTGCGACTTGCCGGTGGCCTTGTCCTTGGCGCTGACGTGCAGGATGCCGTTGGCGTCGATGTCGAAGGTTACTTCGATCTGCGGCACGCCACGTGGAGCCGGCGGAATGTCAGCCAGGTCGAACTTGCCCAGCGACTTGTTCTGAGCAGCCTGCTTGCGCTCACCCTGCAGCACGTGAATGGTCACGGCACCCTGGTTGTCGTCGGCAGTCGAGAACACCTGCGACTTCTTGGTCGGGATGGTGGTGTTCTTCTCGATCAGCGAAGTCATCACGCCACCCATGGTTTCGATACCCAGAGTCAGCGGGCTGACGTCCAGCAGCAGTACGTCTTTCACGTCACCGGCCAGCACGGCGCCCTGGATGGCAGCACCCATGGCCACGGCTTCGTCCGGGTTGACGTCCTTGCGCGCTTCCTTGCCGAAGAAGTCGGCAACGGCTTTCTGCACCAGCGGCATGCGGGTCTGACCGCCGACCAGGATCACGTCGTCGATCTTGCTGGCATCGATGCCAGCGTCTTTCAGAGCGATGCGGCAAGGCTCGATGGTACGGGCAACCAGGTCTTCGACCAGAGATTCCAGCTTGGCGCGGGAAATCTTCACGTTCAGGTGCTTCGGACCGGTAGCGTCTGCAGTGATGTACGGCAGGTTCACGTCGGTCGACTGAGCGGAGGACAGTTCGATCTTGGCCTTTTCAGCGGCTTCTTTCAGACGCTGCAGCGCGAGCGGATCGTTCTTCAGGTCCATGCCGGACTCTTTCTTGAACTCGTCGACAAGGTAGTCGATCAGGCGCATGTCGAAGTCTTCGCCACCCAGGAAGGTGTCGCCGTTGGTAGCCAGTACTTCGAACTGGTGCTCACCATCGACTTCGGCGATTTCGATGACCGAAACGTCGAAGGTACCGCCACCCAGGTCATAAACGATGACGGTGTGGTCGCCCTTGGCCTTGTCCATGCCGTAAGCCAGCGCAGCGGCAGTCGGCTCGTTGATGATGCGTTTTACGTCCAGGCCAGCGATGCGACCGGCATCCTTGGTGGCCTGACGCTGGCTGTCGTTGAAGTAGGCCGGAACGGTGATGACCGCTTCGGTAACTGGCTCGCCGAGGTAGTCTTCGGCGGTTTTCTTCATTTTCTTCAGGACTTCGGCGCTGATCTGCGGCGGAGCCATGTCTTTGCCGCTGGCTTGTACCCAGGCGTCGCCGTTGCTGGCCTTGACGATCTTGTAAGGCACCAGCTTGATGTCTTTCTGCACCACGTCTTCTTCGAAGCGACGGCCAATCAGACGCTTCACTGCGAACAGAGTGTTGTGCGGATTGGTGACCGCCTGACGCTTGGCCGACTGACCAACCAGGATTTCGCCATCATTGGCGTAGGCCACGATCGAAGGGGTGGTACGCGCACCTTCGGCGTTTTCGATGACCTTGACGTTACCGTTTTCCAGAACAGAGACGCACGAGTTGGTGGTCCCCAGGTCGATACCGATGATTTTACCCATGTTAACTCTCCCGAAACTTGAATTTGGTAGCAGCGACTACTTTGGCCAACTGCAGTAATACTTGAAGGCTTGACACCTAGATGGGGATGCCCGGAACGATTTCAAGCCTTTTCATCAATCGAGGGCTGCGCCGCGCTCGGCGCCTTGCTGACCACCACCATGGCAGGGCGCAGCAGGCGGCCGTTGAGCAGATAGCCCTTCTGGAAGACGTTCAGCACGCTGTTCGGCTCGACTTCGGCGTTTTCCTGCATGGCCATGGCTTGATGATGCTCTGGATTGAACGGCTGGCCGTGCGGGTCGACTGCTTCGAGGTTGTAACGCTTGAGGGTGTCCTGGAACATCTTCAGGGTCAGCTCGACACCTTCGCGGATCTGCTTGACGTGCTCATCGTCGGCACTGGAGTGCGCCAGGGCCAGTTCCAGGCTGTCGATCACAGGCAGCAGGTCGCCCGAGAACTTCTCGAGGGCAAACTTGTGGGCTTTCTCGACGTCCTGTTCGGCACGACGGCGAGCGTTCTGCACGTCGGCAACGGCGCGCAGCGCCTGGTCCTTGGCGGCGGCCAGCTGCTCCTCGAGTTCCAGGACGCGGGCGTCGGCAGCATTACCTGCACCGGTCTCTTCGACGTTAAGGTCTTTCTCGTTCAGCTGTTCGTCAGCCATGGGGTCTCTCCTGCGCAATTTTGTGGACTGCGAGCCAGGCTCGCCTTGGATGTCGGCTATATGGGGCCGGAAAAACCAGCTTCAAGGGGCAAGGTGGTTTTCCCGGCTGCAACAGAATCTGCCAAGGGGCATTGGCAGGCCTGAAAAAAGTACTGTATAAATAACCAGACCTGACTTTCGGGAGCCGCCCCATGCTGGTGCACCTGTCCATTCACAACTACGCCATCGTCGAGCACCTCGACCTCGAAATCGCCCGCGGCATGTCCGTCATTACCGGCGAGACCGGTGCCGGCAAATCGATCATGCTCGACGCCCTCGGCCTGGCACTGGGCGACCGGGCCGACAGCGGCGTGGTGCGCCCCGGCACGGACAAGGCAGACATCCTCGCCACCTTCGATCTGGTGGACATCCCCGAGGCGCATGCCTGGCTGGCCGAGCGCGACCTGGACAACGACGGCCTGTGCATCCTGCGCCGGGTGATCACCGCCGAAGGCCGCAGCCGCGGCTACATCAATGGCACGCCCTGCCCGCTCGGCGACCTCAAGGCGCTGGGCGAGTTGCTGATCGATATCCACAGCCAGCACGAGCACCAGTCACTGCTCAAGACCGACACCCACCGCCGCCTGCTCGACGAGTACGCCGGCGCCGTCGACCTGGCCCGCCAGGTACAGCTGGCGGCCAAGCGCTGGAACCAGACCCGCCTGGAACTGGAGCGCCTGTCCAACTCCGGCGATGAGCAGCGCGCCCGCCATCAGCTGCTGAGCTATCAGCTGGAGGAACTGGACAACCTCGGCCTGGGCGAACACGAGCTGGAGCAGCTGGAGCAGGAACACAAGAACCTGACCAGCGCCGAAGCCCTGTTCGGCATCTGCCGCCAGGTCATCGACCAGTGCAGCGAGAGCGATTCGGGCAACGTGCTCAGCGCCCTCACCTCCAGCCTCAACCGCCTGGGTGCCGCCACCAATTCGCCAAAGGCACTGGGCGAAGCAGCCAACCTGATTGCCAGTGCGCAGATCCAGGTCGAGGAAGCCGTGGGCGAGCTCAACCGTTTTCTCGACAACTTCGACGCCGACCCCATGCGCCTGCAGGCACTGGAAGAACGCCTCGACACTATCTATACGCTGGCGCGCAAACACCGTGTGCACCCCACCGAACTGCCCCACCTGCAACAGCAGCTGATGGAAGAGCTGGAGGGCCTGAACGCCAGTGACGAGTCGATCGAGCGGTTGGGTGAAGAGCTGACCGCCTTCGCCCAGCACTATAAAGAGAAGGCTCGCGAGCTCAGCGCACTACGCCAACAGGCTGCCCAGCAGCTGGCAGTGGCCGTCGAGCAGGAGATCCAACGCCTGGGCATGCCCGGCGGGCGCTTCTGCATCGCACTTACCCCCAATGAGGGAGCAGATCTTTCGCCTCATGGCCTAGAGCAGATCGAGCTACTGGTCAGCGCCAACCCTGGCCAACCGCTCAAGGGACTGGCCAAGGTGGCTTCAGGTGGCGAACTGTCCCGCATCAGCCTGGCGATCCAGGTAATTACCGCGCAGACCTCACGCATTCCAACCCTGGTGTTCGACGAAGTCGACGTCGGTATCGGCGGGCCTACTGCCGAAATCGTTGGCCAACTGCTGCGTCGCCTGGGCGAACGCGGCCAGGTGCTGACCGTTACCCACCTGCCGCAGGTGGCGGCACAAGGGCATCACCACCTGTTCGTGCACAAGGTGCGCAACAGCGACACCACCCATACCGCCGTGGCCAACCTGGGCAAGCGCGAGCGAGTGGAGGAAGTGGCGCGGATGCTGGGCGGCATAGACCTGACCAAGGAATCCCTGGCGCATGCGCGCAAGATGGTGGTAAGCGGCAAGGCCTGAACCCTTCTTTTTCAGGCCCATTCGCGGGTAAACCCGCTCCCACAGGATATTCACCGGACCTGAGCCTGCGCAGTACCTGTGGGAGCGGGTTTACCCGCGAAGAGGCCGGCACAAACGACACAGCTCTCTGCCTCAGAAAGCACAAAGGCGACCCGAAGGTCGCCTTTGCCATTCATAACGATAAAAAATCGTTACTTCTTTTTACGCACATACAGGACCAGATTGTGGTCCACCAGCTCGTAGCCATGCTCGGCCACGATTTCGCGCTGGCGTTTCTCGATCTCGGCATCCATGAACTCGATGACTTCACTGGTCTCCACGTTGACCATATGGTCGTGGTGACCGCCATCGGCCAGTTCGAACACCGCATGACCGCCGTCGAAGTTGTGGCGAACCACCAGACCCGCCGCTTCGAACTGGGTCAGTACGCGGTAGACGGTGGCCAGGCCCACGTCCTCGCCAGCCTCCATCAGCGCCTTGTAGACATCCTCGGCGCTCATGTGACGCTGCTCGGTGGAGTCGAGCATCTGAAGGATCTTGACTCGAGGCAGGGTCACCTTGAGACCGGCTTTGCGCAATTCGCTATTTTCAACCATGGTCAGCTTTCTCGCCGATGCTGCTTCGCAGCTTCTCTTAATACGGGTATGATCGGGGTTTACGTTGTCCAGCCAAGATAGTGGAAGTCGCCCACCGATGCAAAACACCAAGCTCTTGCTAACCAGCCTCACCCTAGTGGGACTGCTCGCACTCGCCGGTTGCTCGTTTCCCGGGGTTTACAAAATCGACATCCAGCAGGGCAATGTCGTTACGCAAGACATGATAGACCAATTGCGCCCCGGAATGACCCGCCGGCAAGTAAGGTTTATCATGGGTAACCCGCTGATCCAGGACACCTTCAACACCAACCGTTGGGATTACCTGTACAGCCTGCAGCCAGGCGGCGGCAAACGCCAGCAAGAACGCATGAGCGTGTTCTTCAACGAAAGCGACCAGTTGGTAAGCCTTTCTGGCGACTTCATGCCAGGCGTCAGCCGCGACCAGGAAATCCTCGGTGGCAGCAGCGATACCACGGTCAGCCCGGCCAACCAGCCAGAGCAGCCAGCCGTGCAGCCTGAAGAAAAACCAGCCAAGCCAGGCTCGGTGGAAGAATCCATCCAGCGCGAGATCGACACCATCGAGACCACCCCGGTCCCGACTCCGGCTCCGTTGGAGACCTCGCCTCAATAAGCGGCGAGCAGATACAAAAAAGCCCGGACCTGGTCCGGGCTTTTTGTTGCCGCTTTTTCAGTCAGGCATTCAGCTGCTTGGCACGCTGGCAGAACGCATCCACCAGCGTATTGGCTGCCTGGTTGAACAGCGGGCCCAGGGTCGCGCGCACAAGCGGGCCGGCATAATCGAACGACAGGTCCAGGCTGATCTTGCAGGCCTTGTCACCCAACGGCTTGAACACCCACAGGCCATGCAACTGGGTGAACGGCCCCTCTTCCAGGTTCATCTCGATGGACTGCCCCGGCACCAGTACGTTGCGCGTGACGAAGTGCTGGCTCATGCCGCCCTTGGCAACATCGAGCTTGGCGCGCATGTGCGTGTCGCTGGCTTCGATCACCGTCGAGGCCGAGCACCAAGGCAGGAACTGCGGATAGCTGGCCACATCGTTGACCAGATCGTAAAGCGCCTGGGCAGGGTATGGCAGCAGGGCGGAGCGTTGAATATGGGTAGTCATCCAGGCATCACTTCCAAGGCTGGGTGGCGGCGCTTCGCAGCGTGCCGAAAACAGGTTCTGTCGCAAAGACAGGGGCTGTATTGTCCGGTATTCATTGCAGTGGCTCAAGCACACCGAAATCCCATAGCCGACGACGCGGCGACTGCCTATAATGCCGCCCCTATGGCTAAACAAAAGAAACATCCGACCGGGACCATCGCGCAGAACAAGAAGGCGCGACACGATTACTTCATCGAACACAAGTTCGAGGCCGGGCTGGTCCTGTCCGGCTGGGAAGTAAAAAGCCTGCGAGCCGGCAAGGCGCACCTGACTGACAGCTACGTGCTGCTGAAAGACGGTGAGGCCTGGCTGTTCGGCAGCCACATCACCCCGCTGACCACGGCCAGCACCCACGTCATCGCCGACCCCATCCGCACTCGCAAGCTGCTGCTGAACAAGCGCGAGCTCGAGCGCCTGGAAGCGGCCGTGGCGCAAAAGGGCTACACCTGCGTGGCCCTGGCGCTGTACTGGAGCAAGCACCTGATCAAGTGCGAAATCGCACTGGGCAAGGGCAAGAAGGAATTCGACAAGCGCGACACCATGCGCGAGCGCGATTCCAACCGCGAGCTGCAGCGGGCTGTGCGGAACAAGGGCAAGGAAGAGTAATACCTCTTCTTCAGCCTGTTCCGGCCTCTTCGCGGGTAAACCCGCTCCCACAGGATTAACACCGAGTTCAGATTCGGTGCAGTCTCTGTGGGAGCGGGTTTACCCGCGAAGAGGCCAGCACTGCCAGTACAAATCTCAACGCCCGCTCCGCCGCTCCGCCCGCGCCACTCGCTGCGCTTCTTCATGCGCCTCTTCCAGCACCTCCTGCACATACAGAATGTGCCGGCTGGACACTTCCCGCGCATCCTCCGCCCTGCCCTCGACTATCGCCAGGTACAGCTCCCGGTGCTGGCTGATCAGCATGTCCCGGGTCTCGGTCCGTTGCTGGTACATGCCGCCGATGTTGGTCACCACGTTGCGCTTGAGCAGGTCGAACAAGCCCCGAATGGTGTGCAGCAGCACGGCATTATGGCTGGCCTCGGCAATCGCCAGGTGGAAGCGCGCATCGGCCGCGCCCTCCTCCGCCCGGGTCACTTCGTCGGCCCTGGCATAGCAGTCCTGCAGCGCATCGAACGCCGCCTTCAGCCGCGCCCGGTCCGGCTGGGTCGCGCGCTGGGCCGCGTAGTAGGCGCAGGAAGCCTCCAGGGTATGGCGGAATTCGAGCAGGTCACGCTGCGCCTCGGCACTGTGCTCGAGCAGCTGCAGCAACGGGTCGCTGAAAGTGGACCCCAGGGACTCGGCGACAAAATTGCCCCCACCCTGGCGGCTGACCAGCAGCCCCTTGGCCACCAGCTTCTGGATCGCCTCACGCAGTGACGGGCGGGACACGCCGAACTGCTCGGCAAGGACGCGCTCGGCCGGCAGCCGCTGCCCCGAGGTCAGCGTGCCCTCCAGAATCATCCCTTCCAACCGATCGACAATGTCGTCGGACAGGCGCCGCTGGCGGACCTGATCAAAAACCATCACATGCTCTCCACAAACCCCCGGCAGATTTCAGGGGGCGCCTATTCTCGCCGATCCAGATCGCGCAAACACCCACCAGGCGACGATTTTCCCTGCCCACCAGGCGCCCGCTCATCGGCACGCGACCAAAGTTTTGCACGGGACAAATTGACACACCCACGAAGACGCTTTTAACCTAGCGCCCAGCCATTGTAAATTGGTCTTACCAATTATCCAATGCCAGTGCCTGACCAACAACAATTAGGGGCCACCCCATATGCAAACCTGGCAACAAATCTATAGTCCGCTTGGTAGTCTTGGCCTGTCCGCACTGGCGGCGGTCATTCCCATCGTCTTCTTCTTCCTTGCCCTCGCCGTGTTCCGCCTCAAAGGCCACGTGGCCGGCAGCATCACCCTCGCATTGTCGATCCTGGTGGCGATCTTCGCCTTCCAGATGCCTGTCGACATGGCATTCGCCGCCGCAGGTTATGGCTTCCTCTACGGCCTCTGGCCGATTGCCTGGATCATCGTTGCCGCGGTGTTCCTGTACAAACTCACGGTCAAGAGCGGCCAGTTCGAAGTGATCCGCAGCTCGGTGCTGTCGATTACCGACGACCAGCGCCTGCAAGTGCTGCTGATCGGCTTCTGCTTCGGTGCCTTCCTGGAAGGTGCGGCAGGCTTTGGCGCACCGGTGGCAATCACTGCCGCGCTGCTGGTGGGCCTGGGCTTCAACCCCCTGTACGCCGCCGGCCTGTGCCTGATCGCCAACACCGCGCCAGTGGCCTTCGGCGCCCTGGGCATCCCGATCATCGTGGCCGGCCAGGTCACCGGCATCGACGCCTTCCACATCGGCGCCATGACCGGTCGCCAGCTGCCGCTGCTGTCGCTGTTCGTGCCGTTCTGGCTGGTATTCATGATGGACGGCCTGCGTGGCGTGAAAGAAACCTGGCCTGCCGCCCTGGTCGCCGGCCTGAGCTTCGCCGTCACCCAGTACTTCACCTCGAACTTCATCGGCCCGGAGCTGCCGGACATCACCTCGGCCCTGGCCAGCCTGATCGCCCTGACCCTGTTCCTGAAAGTCTGGCAGCCCAAGCGTTCGTTCGCCGAAGCCAAAGGCAGCGTCGGCGCCGCCGTGGTTCAGCCAAGCGGCAGCCAGCCAAGCCCCTACAGCTTTGGCGAGATCTTCAAAGCCTGGTCGCCGTTCCTGATCCTCACCGTGCTGGTCACCATCTGGACCCTGAAACCGTTCAAGGCGGCCTTCGCCCCGGGCGGCGCGATGTACAACTTCGTGTTCAACTTCGCCATCCCGCACCTCGACCAACTGGTGATCAAGACCGCACCGATCGTCGCTGCGCCAACCGCCATGCCAGCGGTGTTCAAGCTCGACCCGATCTCTGCCACCGGCACCGCGATCTTCCTCTCGGCGCTGATCTCCATGGCCGTGCTGAAGATCAATTTCAAAACTGGTCTGACCACTTTCAAGGAAACCTTCTGGGAGCTGCGCTGGCCAATCCTGTCGATCGGCATGGTGCTGGCCTTCGCCTTCGTCACCAACTACTCGGGCATGTCCTCGACCATGGCCCTGGTGCTGGCCGGTACCGGTGCCGCGTTCCCGTTCTTCTCGCCGTTCCTCGGCTGGCTGGGCGTGTTCCTGACCGGTTCCGACACCTCGTCCAACGCCCTGTTCAGCTCGCTGCAGGCCACCACTGCGCACCAGATCGGGGTCAACGACACTCTGCTGGTAGCGGCCAACACCAGCGGCGGCGTGACCGGCAAGATGATCTCGCCGCAGTCGATCGCCGTGGCCTGCGCCGCCACCGGCCTGGTTGGCAAGGAGTCCGACCTGTTCCGCTTCACCGTCAAGCACAGCCTGTTCTTCGCCACCATCGTCGGCCTGATCACCCTGATCCAGGCCTACTGGCTGACCGGCATGCTGGTTCATCACTAAAGTGAAAGGGGCCGGGCGCCATCGCGCGCCCGGCAATCCCCACACGCAACGCTGCGAGAATCCATGATCATTTCCGCCTCTACCGACTATCGCGCCGCGGCCCAACGCAAGCTGCCTCCCTTCCTGTTCCACTATGCCGACGGCGGCGCCTACGCCGAGCACACCCTGCGCCACAACGTATCGGACCTGGCCAGCATTGCCCTGCGTCAGCGCGTGCTGAAGAACATGTCCGAGCTCAGCCTTCAGACCAAACTCTTCGACGAAACCCTGAGCATGCCGGTGGCCCTGGCCCCGGTCGGCCTCACCGGCATGTACGCCCGCCGTGGTGAAGTGCAGGCGGCGCGCGCAGCGGCTGCCCACGGTATTCCGTTCACCATGTCCACCGTGTCGGTGTGCCCGATCGAAGAAGTGGCCCCGGCCATCGACCGGCCGATGTGGTTCCAGCTGTACGTGCTCAAGGACCGCGGCTTCATGCGCAACGCGCTGGAGCGGGCCAAGGCCGCCGGGGTAAAGACCCTGGTGTTCACCGTCGACATGCCGACCCCCGGCGCCCGCTACCGCGACGCCCACTCTGGCATGAGCGGCAAGAACGGCCCGCTGCGCCGCGTGCTGCAAGCCATGACCCACCCCGAGTGGGCATGGGATGTCGGTGTGATGGGTCGCCCGCACGACCTGGGCAACATTTCCACCTACCGTGGCAACCCCACCGGCCTTGCCGACTACATCGGCTGGCTGGCCAACAACTTCGACCCGTCGATCTCCTGGAAAGACCTGGAGTGGATCCGCGAGTTCTGGGACGGCCCGATGATCATCAAGGGCATCCTCGATGCCGATGACGCCCGCGATGCGGTCAGGTTCGGCGCCGACGGCATCGTCGTGTCCAACCACGGCGGCCGCCAGCTCGACGGCGTGCTGTCCAGCGCCCGTGCCCTGCCGGCAATTGCCGATGCGGTCAAAGGTGACCTGAAGATCCTCGCCGACTCCGGCATCCGTAGCGGCCTCGACGTGGTGCGCATGATCGCTCTGGGCGCCGATACCGTACTGATCGGCCGCGCCTTCCTCTACGCCCTTGCCGTGCACGGCCAGGCCGGGGTGAAGAACCTGCTGGAGCTGTTCGAGAAGGAAATGCGCGTAGCGATGGTGCTGACCGGCGCCAAGTCGATCAGCGAAATCACCCGCGACTCGCTGGTACGCGAACTGGGCGCCTGAACGCCCGCAAGAACGACCGCCTGATTGACCCGGGGCATGTGGCGCACAGACGCCGCGGCCCCGCGAGGAGACTGCATGAGCCTGCCCGCCGCGTTCCTGCGTGATGCCGAGCGCCTGATCCCCGCCGAACGCCGCTTCGACGACCCCACCTCCACCCTGGCCTTCGGCACCGACGCCAGCTTCTACCGGCTGATCCCCAAGCTGGTGGTGCGCGTCGAGTCCGAAGACGAAGTGGTCGGCCTGATCAAACTGGCCCAGCGCGAGCGGGTGCCGGTCACCTTCCGCGCCGCCGGCACCAGCCTGTCCGGCCAGGCCATCAGCGACTCGGTGCTGATCGTGCTGGGCGATAACTGGAACGGCCGTGAAATCCGCGGCCAAGGCGAGCAGATCCGCCTGCAGCCCGGCGTCATCGGCGCCCAGGCCAATGCCTGGCTGGCCCCCTTCGGGCGCAAGATCGGCCCCGACCCGGCCTCGATCAACGCCTGCAAGATCGGCGGCATCGTCGCCAACAACGCCAGCGGCATGTGCTGCGGCACCGCGCAGAACACCTACCACACCCTGGCCGGCCTGCGCCTGGTGCTGGCCGACGGCACGCGCCTGGACAGCGAAGACCCGGCCAGCGTCGCCGCGTTCGAGGCCAGCCACGCCGACCTGCTGGAAGCACTGGCCCGCCTGGGCCGCGAGACCCGCGCCAACACTGCACTCGCCGAGCGCATCCGGCACAAATACCGGCTGAAGAACACCACCGGTCTGTCGCTGAACGCACTGGTGGACTACGACCAGCCGCTGGATATCCTGCAGCACCTGCTGGTCGGTTCCGAAGGCATCCTGGGCTTCATCAGTGCTGTCACCTATGACACCGTGCCAGACCACCCGCACAAGGCCAGCGCGCTGCTGGTGTTCCCCAGCGTGGAAAGCTGCTGCCGCGCGGTGACCGTACTCAAGCGCCAGCCGGTCTCGGCCGTGGAGCTGCTCGACCGCCGCAGCCTGCGCTCGGTGCAGAACATGCCCGGCATGCCACTGTGGGTAAAAGGCCTGTCGGACAATGCCTGCGCCCTGCTGATCGAGTCCCGCGCCGCCAGCCAGAGCCTGCTGCATGAACAGCTGCAACAGGTGATGACCTCGATCGCCGACTTCCCGCTGGAACAGCAGGTGGACTTCAGCGAAGACCCGGCCGTGTACAACCAGCTGTGGAAAATCCGCAAGGACACCTTCCCCGCCGTCGGCGCCGTGCGCCAGACCGGCACCACAGTCATCATCGAAGACGTCACCTTCCCCATCGAGCAGCTGGCCGAAGGCGTCAACCGCCTGATCCGGCTGTTCGACAAGCACCGCTACGACGAAGCGATCATTTTCGGCCATGCCCTGGAAGGCAACCTGCACTTCGTCTTCACCCAGGGCTTCAACAGTGCCGAGGAAGTCGCCCGATACCAGGCCTTCATGGACGATGTGGCGCAACTGGTGGCGGTGGAGTTCGGCGGCTCGCTCAAGGCCGAGCACGGCACCGGGCGCAACATGGCACCGTTCGTGGAGCTGGAATGGGGCCATGACGCCTACCAACTGATGTGGAAGCTGAAGCGCCTGCTCGACCCCAATGGCATTCTCAACCCCGACGTGGTGCTGAGCGAAGACCCCGACATCCACCTGAAGAACCTCAAGCCGCTGCCCGCTGCCGACGAGATCGTCGACAAGTGCATCGAGTGCGGCTTCTGCGAACCGGTGTGCCCGTCCAAAGGACTGACCCTCAGCCCGCGCCAGCGCATCGTCATGTGGCGTGACATCCAGGCCAAACAGCGCGCCGGCATCGACACCCGCGAACTGCGCCAGACCTACCAGTACCAGGGCATCGACACCTGCGCCGCCACCGGCCTGTGCGCCCAGCGCTGCCCGGTCGGCATCAACACCGGCGAACTGGTGAAGAAACTGCGCAGCCAGGCCGCCGAGCACGAAAAAACCGCCGACTGGCTGGCCGAACACTTCCACACCGCCCTGGGCGGCGCGCGCCTGACCCTGACCGCCGCCAACACAGCACGCAAGCTGCTCGGCGCTCCACGCCTGGGCCGCCTGAGCGCCTCGCTGAACAAAGCCAGCAAAGGCCGCCTGCCACAGTGGACCCCGGCGATGCCACAACCCCTGCGCCCACTGGACTTCGGCCAGGCCAGCAACGACGCCCGCCCTCGCGTGGTGTACCTGGCCGCCTGCGTCTCGCGGGTGATGGGCCCGGCCTATGCCGACCGCGAGCAGAGTTCGCTGCTGGACAAGACCCGCGCCCTGCTGGAAAAGGCCGGTTACCAGGTGGTGTTCCCCGACAACGCCGACAGCCTGTGCTGCGGCCAGCCGTTCGCCTCCAAGGGCTACCCCGAGCAGGCCGAGCACAAACGCCAGGAACTGATTGCCGCCCTGCTGCACGCAAGCCGCGGCGGCCTCGACCCGATCTACTGCGACACCAGCCCCTGCACTCTGCGCCTGGTGCAAGACCTGAGCGACACCCGGCTGGACCTGTACGACCCGGTGCGCTTCATCCGCACCCACCTGCTCGAGCGCCTGGAGTTCACCCCCCAGGACGAACCAGTGGCTGTGCATGTGACCTGCAGCACCCAACACCTGGGCGAAAGCCAGGCGCTGATCGATTTGGCGCGGCGTTGCAGCAAACAGGTGGTGATCCCGGAGGGCATACACTGCTGCGGCTTTGCCGGTGACAAAGGCTTCACCACCCCCGAACTCAACGCCCACTCGCTGCGCAGCCTGAAGGATGCGGTGCAGTATTGCAGCGAAGGCATTTCCACAAGCCGCACCTGCGAGATCGGCCTGTCCAGCCATAGCGGCATCGACTACCACGGGCTGGTCTACCTGGTAGACCGCGTCACCCGGCCGCGTAGCATATGACCGTTTAACGCAAAACCTGATAGCTGCCGCAATGCCCCGTGGGAGCGGGCAAGCCCGCGAACACCGGCGCAGCCGGTGTCATACACCGCACTGCCTGCTTCGCGGGCACGCCAGCTCCCACAGGTATCGCGCCGGCTTTGGGCCCACGCTGTACCTGTGGGAGCGGCTTCAGCCGCGAACACCGGCAAAGCCGGTGCCATCCCGATTGAACCCCCGCCATTCCCCCACAGTCCACTCTTACAGGCCCACCTTCCAGAGGCCCAGAAGGAGACTCCCATGAAAGGTACCGCGCTTTCGGCCCTGTTCGCGGCCGCCACCCTGCTGGCTTCGCCGGTGTTCGCTGCCGAAGACCTGTGCACCGCCAACCTGCAAAAGATCGACGACAGCATGGCCACCGCCGGCGCCACCTCCGAAGGCCTGGACAAGGCCATCACCGAGCACGTCGACAAAGCCAAGGCTGCCCAAGCCTCGGGCGACACCAAGGAATGCATCGCCATTACCAGCAAAGTCCTGGAGCGCCTGGAAAAAACCGAGAAAGGCAGCGGCACCAGCGGCGGCGGTAGCGGCGCGTGAGCCCAAAAGCGGGCGACCGGACCGGCTGTCGACGTCGCCCGCGCAATGGCGTATACTCCGCCTCACGTACCGTAAGGTGCGTTAGCCAAGAGCTAGTGTGGGGCCGATCAGGATTCGACGCCGGTAGCGAAACTCTAGGTGCATGCCGAGTTGGTAACAGAACTCGTAAATCCACTGTTGCAACTTTCTATAGTTGCCAATGACGAAAACTTCGAGGCGGAGTACGCTCTCGCTGCGTAAGCAGCCGAGCCCGACCTTCTGGTAGCTTCGGCTCCAGCAATCATCAGGGGATGCCTGTAAACCCGAAATGATTGTCATACAGAACAGGATCGTCGTGTAGCACGTTGGGGGCAAAGCGACTAAAACTTACCCAACTCGTCCAAAGCACCCTGCCCGTCGGGCGGCTGCGGATTAACTCAGTAGACACGGCTAAGCATGTAGTACCGACAGCGGAGTACTGGCGGACGGGGGTTCAAATCCCCCCGGCTCCACCAAATTCCAAAGAAGAAGGCGCCCTCGGGCGTCTTTTTTTGTGCCTGGGTTTTGGGGTGCGCGAGCCCCAAAATCAGATTTCACCCCTTCCGTGTAGGGCGTTTCCCAAAGATACTCCCAACGCCTGTTTTCCGTTGCGGTCGTTTTTTCAGCGTTCTAGGCTCGGTGGGTCGTTGCTCATCAACGGCATGACTTTGACAGGTCGCGACGGTAAACAACAAAACGGCTCGTCGTTATGGCGGCTGTACGTGCGGGCACGCTTGCGTGCGCCGGAACTTGTTGTTTCCGCCGGTCTGTCAACCCGCGTACAGCTGCCACCCTCTGTTTGACAGCAGATGGTGACGGCCCTGAAATGGAAGCAATCATGTTGAAGATAGTCCCCGATCCACCCCACCATCTCCATTCCCTAGAAGACACCATCATGTTGGCCTCGGACTACGCGCTCTGTGCAGAAGCCGTAGCGCAGCAGGCAATGCTGATGCAGCCGCGATCGCCAGCGTCACTGTTGATCATGGCGTCGATGCACGAGCTTGAAGCCCTGCGCAAATTACTCGAATCAGCGCTGGCGCAAATACACAAACCAGCGGGCCCGCAAGCCGTGCACTGAATCACTACCAGGGAGATTGATCAATGGCCAACGAAGACACCCAATGCACAGTCGGTAAAACCATCTTCTACCAAGGTGAAAACCAGACCCATCCACTGTTCCGCATCGAACCCGGCATACCTTGCCAGAACGCCCGTGAACAAGCCTCGGAACTGATCGGCTACGCGCGGGACCTGACCATCGACGGCCTGATGGAAGACAAACCGAAGCTGATCTGGGCCGCGCACTACCTCTGCGCCTTGGGCAAAGCACTGCTGGATGATGCCGAACTCGGCATGATGCGCTGAACCCCGCACTGCCCTTCCCCGTGCTCAGCCAACCTCAAAAACGGACTTCGCCCAACAGATACGGGGGTCAAAGGACGAATGGTCGAAATGTGTCAGGCACGGGGAATTGCTGGGAGTTTTTTGCCACTACTGGCGTTTCAGCCAAGCGCGTTCGTCGTGGTGAAATGAACTTCACTTTCTCGGCGTGTCAGATTAGGTCCTTGTCAAGCGAACTTCAGTAGAGGTACAGCCTTATGAGCATGGCCACAATTGTAAGTGCCGTGATTTCCAGTCTCGCACCAAGTGTCTTTGACCATAACAGCCGGCAAGAACCCGGCGCGCATATCTCGGCCGTCGAATACCACTACGGGATGAACATCGATGTGAAACGCGTATTGCAACGCACCGATACAACCGACAAGACCGGTGTAGTACCGGTAACCGTAGTTTATGAAGACAGCAAGGGCGAGATTCACAAGATCCGCTTCCTCGAATGGGGTGGAAGCCCCGCAGCCCCTACTGGCGTGGCCTGATCCGCCCAACGTTAAAGCCCCCCCCCCAGAAACGGAAGTCAAACCTCGTACGCATTCAGTGCGAATGATGTTTCCATCACCTGAAAACGGATATGAGCGAATGATTAAAAGTTCATTCGCGAGAAACACCATTATCTTGAAAGCCTAATTCTGCAAGTTAATTACCAGAATAGCTGAAATTCAATTTCAGCCAACAACAGCACACTCCAGCCAAACAGTGCTGGGTCATGCTGAGCAGTTCACAAAGTTTTACTTGAGGATATCCAGATGAAAACCATGAAAGTTCTCTTCGTTGCCGCCGCCCTGACCGCTTCTACTCTGGCGATGGCCTCCGGCGGTGGTGATCGGACCTTCGCACGCATGGAGTCAGCCCGCAAAGCCTCGATGCAGGCCTTCCAGCTCGCAGAGAAACAGAAAGCAGAAGCCGCTGTAGCTGAAAGCAAAGCCAAGCCAGCCAATGACGCCAAGGGCTGACCGGTATAGCGGCAGGTGACACCGTTGAGGCTGTACGCGCTCTCCTGCCATTCGTCATACGTGCGCTCGACCGCCACGCTGCTGAAAGGATGCGTGACGTTATGGCGTGTCACAGCCACTATGAAGCCGTAGTTTCCATGGTGCCTGCCGTGCTGGCGACCACAAGCGCCACGATGCAAGCCAGCAAAGCGAATGCCGTGAACACCGCCATCACATGCATGCATGGCATGACATGGTTCCAGGCTCGGGCTACCCCCAGAAAGGCGGCGAACAGCCAACCACTCATGGAGAACGCCCCCAAGAGTGCAAGGCGACCGCGATCGGAACCCGGTAACAAGACGAAAGGGGCTTTTTGCAACAACGGGAAGCCGATGCGATGTAAAAGACCGCCGTTCAATGTCAGCAGCCTGACAACCGCAACCTTGGCCCAGAGCTTCTGGTTGAGCAAATACGCTGCGCCCTCGAGAAGATATCCCTGAAGTATCAACAGCAGACCACTGCCCCAAAGAGCCAGTAACGCGAGGGTGGCAATTTTCCTGGTTTCTTCCAGGTACTCATGCTTTGCCTGATCCAGCGCTTCCTTGCGCCAACTCCAAAGCTTGTGATCGGCAAGCAAGACCCTACCGAGGGCAATACAGGTGGCGAGCAGATGAACATACACGAGGAGCATCTTCAGCATTATTTTTATGACCTTCTTTTTATATGGACAATGCTTTCCTTGCGTCCTGAAATTTAATCTTAATGATACCGATTAACAGCTGCAACATAAAGTTTCAAAACCACCCGGCCAGCATCTTGACGGATTGGTCTACTTTTTATAGGCGTCTCGGCTAACAGGTTCAGTGGCGATCAGGCGATCAACAGGCTCATCGACGAATTTCAAGTGGATATCAATATCATCCACTCGACTCGAGAACCGGGGGCGGGCTGTAAAACGAAACGTCCCGGCTCCTCGGCCCCCGTGCAAACTCATGGCCTTCACTGCGTTCAACTACCCGGATAAGCCAGTTCGATCTGCTGATCGAACTCCCCGCCAACCCCACAATACTCCCGCGGAATGCGCTCGATATCTTCGGCTACCTGCGCAATCACCTGGCGCAGTTCCAGGTGCTCGAGCCAGCGGCCAGGAATAGCTGCAGCACCATGTTGCGCACCCAGCAAGTGCCCGACGACCAGCCCCGTACTGCTGCTGTCGCCGCTGTGATTCACCGCCATGGCTACCCCTTCTTCGAGTGACCGAGCTGTCAGCGCACACCACAACCCAACCGCCAGCACCTGGTCAGCGACCCAAGCAGCGCCAAAATCGTCAATGCGTTGCGGGGTGGGTGCATAGCCCTCGTAATAGAAGAACAACACGCGCTCGATCAGGCTGCGCGTTTCCTCCATGCCAGGCACCTGCCCGTACCTGGCCAGGCTCTGAGTCACAGCGTGCTCCACGCTATCTTGTCGATCGACAATGCGCTGGAGAATGTCGGCGAACAGACCTGCCGCCAGGTAACCGGTCGGATGCCCGTGCGTCAGTCGCCCGGACTGCGCTGCGTAGTCAAATGCATGGGCAAAGAATGCACAGGGTGCAACCCGTACCAGGGCACCGCAGCCCTTGCTGTTGTTTTCGGCAACCGCACCCAGCCGCCCGCTGCTCTTGAGCGCATTCAGGCAAGTTGCATCGGGGGCGCGGCGCGACCAGAGCTCCAGGTGCTTGATCAGCCAGCCATCCGTGGTCACCGGTATCGTCGAGGGGTAATCCTGTGTCATCAGCCAGCGCAGCAACGCGTGATGAATAATGCTGGGAACATGACAGCGCTGCCGTGAGCTCCCAAGCACATAAGCCCGCAGCAAGCCTTCTGCGGTGAACAGCATCATCTGCGTATCGTCGCTGATCGCACCGGTGATGCCGTAGGCCGGGGCAAGATCAATGATGCCCTGCGCGCCAAACCTGGCCTTGATCACAGGCCACTCGAGAAACTCCACGGGGGCGCCAAGCGCGTCTCCCACTGCGCCACCCAGCAGGCAGCCTTTGATCCGTTCAAGTCTGTTCATGTCTTCCCTTGTCACTCTTCTGCAGAGACCAGGTTCTGCAAAAGCACCAGCTTGCTTTGCAGCTGCGCGATGTGCGCTTTGTCGGCGCGCTGTTCCGCACGTAGCTCCCGGTTTTCCATCTCCCATATCCGCGCCCAACGCGCGTCCTGGCGACAGGCGAAAACCAGGTGCCAGATTTCTCGCAACCGCAGGTACTGCATCAGGAGCACCACCAGGATCACCCCGATCAACACCAACGCTCCTGTTGAAACCGCTTCAGACATGGTCATGTCCACTTCCTTTCGTGACTTCAATTTATTTCGAAGACAGGAACACGATATGTAGTGTTTAGTGACAGGTCTAGAATGTAGACTTATACAGGTAAAGTTATCGCGCACATGGAGAGGGTATGAAACGCAAGCAATCCATCGAGCAGGTACGCTGGGACCTGGCACTTCGCTATCGCTTGATCGAGACCGTTGCCTGGTGGGAAGGCCGGCTGACCACGGGCCACCTGATGCAGAGCTTTGGCATCAGCCGCCAGCAGGCGTCGAAGGACATCAATACCTACATCACCGAACATGCGCCCAAAAACTTGACATATGACAAGCAGCTCAAGGGCTATGTACCAAGCAAGCAGTTCAAGCCGCTGTTCATCGACGACAGCGCCAGCGCCTACCTGCACCTGCTTTATCAGAACAATGAGCGGGCCCCGCACATCGACGGGTTGGCACTGGCCTATGCGCATACCCGGGTGCTGGAAGTGCCGGACCGGCCTATTCGCCCGGAAGTGCTGCGCCCCTTGCTCAAGGCCTGCCGTGAAGGTTTGCGCCTGGAAACCGAATACGTGTCCTTCAACACCCCCAACGTGGAAGTGCGCCTCATCGCCCCGCACACGCTGGTCTACACCGGCATGCGCTGGCACGTGAGGGCTTACTGCGAAAAGAACGGCCAGTATCGCGACTTCGTCCTCAGCCGCCTGCGTGGGCAGCCAGACTTGCTCGACCAATCGCCGAACACCCGCGAGCAGGATGAAGACTGGAATGTCGAGGTGCCGGTCATCTTCGAACCTGACGGGCGATTGAACGCGGCGCAGAAGGCAATCATCGAAACCGACTTCGGCATGACGCAGGGGCAACTGGTGGTGCCCAGCCGCAGGGCGCTGGTTAAGTACGTGTTGCAGCGTTACCAGATCGACCACCGCAACCTGGCAGTACTTCCCGAGGCGCAGCAACTGGTGGTGAGCAACCTCAAGGAACTGAAGCCATGGCTGTTGAATGACTGATTGTCGAATGCCGCGACGAGGGGCTCGATGCCCCCAGTCGCTGTGTCGTGGTGTCCCGCCGCACGTTTCATGATCGCCCCTCGGCCAGCAACACCTCCGGCATGGCCGGCAGCGGCCGGCTCAGCAACACGCCGACCAGCATCGCGAACAGCAGCGCCGCCACACCAGCGACCTGCAACACGGCTTCGAAGCCCCCGATGAACGCCTGGCGGGCCAAGGGTGCCACCGTTTCTTGCAACCCGGGCTCAAGCAACGCCAACGCCGCCTGCAAATCACCCGCAGCAACCCGCGTAACCATTGCGGCAACCTGGCCCGATTGCCCAGGCGCCACGGCAGCCATGGCCTCATACAGCAACTGCCCACTACGTGCAGCCAGCACACCACCCAGCCCACCGATGGCCAGCACGATCGCCCCGAACCGCGTGGTTGTACTCAACCCCGAAGCCATGCCGGTACGCTCACGCGGCACGCAAGCCATGATGTTCTTCTGCGTATCGCCATTCAGCAGCCCGGCACCAGCACCCAGCACCAGGCTGGCCAGGGCGAATACACCGTAACCGCCCTGCTGCGTGGCCCAGGCACACAGCAGGTTACCCGCACCGACCAATACCAGGCCGAGTGCGAACACTTGCGCCGGGCTCAAGTGTGCAGCCATGCGCATGCCCAGGCGTGGCGTCAGCAGCATGGCCACGGCAAACGGCAGCATGCCCGCCCCTGCGGCCAGGGCCGACAGCTGCAGGCCGTTCTGCAAGTACAGTGGCAGCAGGGTCATCATCACCTGGGCGCAGGCCGCGTAGGCGAACATGCCCAGCAAGGCACCAACGAAACGCCCGCTGCGCATCAGCCGCAGGTCGATCATCGGCCGATCCTGGCTGCGTTCGACCATGACGAACAGGCCGAACAGGAAGGCGCTGATCACCAGCCGTCCCAGGGTTTGCGCACTGCCCCAGCCCACCTGGTTGGCATCGATCATTGCCCAGATCAGGTAACCCAGGCTGCCGGCGAAAGTCAGGCTGCCCCATGGGTCGAGCCGGGCCGCAGTGCTGTCACGGGACTCTTCGACACTGCGCAGCACCATCACTGCGAGCACTGCCACCAACGGCAGGTTGATGTAGAAGATCCAGCGCCAGCCAAGGGTGCTGGTGATCAACCCGCCCAGCAGCGGCGCAAAGGTGATGGTGGCGCCCATGCAGGCGCCCCAGAAGGCCCAGGCGCGCATGCGTTCCTGGGGTTGGTGGAAGCGGTTGCCGATCGCGGCCAGTGCCGAGGTCAGCAGCAGCGCCGCGCCAACGCCCTTGGCTGCCCTGGCCAGGTCGAGGAACAGCAGGTTGGGCGCCGCGCCACAGGCCAGCGAGGCGATGCCGAACAGGGCCAGGCCGAGCAGCAGCATGCGGCGGCGGCCAAAGCGGTCGGCCAGGCTGCCAGCGGGCAGCAGGCAAGCGGCAAAGGCCAGCAGGTAGGCGCTGACCACCCATTCGATATCGGCGAACGAGCCGGACAGGTCGCGGGCGATGCTGGGCAGGCTGACCGCGACGATGTTGGTGTCGAGGATGATCAGGGCGCAGACCAGGGAGGCGGTGAGCAGGGTGAAACGCGCAGAGGGCATGGTGAGGCTCCGGATGCAGGGCTGGTTGGTCAAATCGCCGGGGCTGCCTTGCAGCCCATCGCAGGCAAGCCAGCTCCTACAGGGACCGCACCGCCTTCAAGGATTGCGCAATACCTGTAGGAGCTGGCTTGCCTGCGATGGACCACAAAGCGGTCCCCTGCAATTCCCCGGCAGCCTTTGCCGCCAAGCCATCAGCCTTGTAGTGTTGGCCTCACCATAACGCCGCCAGCCCCCAGGCTTGTTAGCCCCGGCGGCCCGCGTCATTACCCTGCAGGTAACACCCATGGAAATCCGCCATTTCCGCTACTTCCTCTGCGTCGCCCGCCACGGTCATTTCACCCGTGCCGCCGAACAGCTGGGGATCGCCCCGCCCACCCTCAGCCGGCAGATCCAGGACATGGAGCGCGAGCTGGGCGTGCGCCTGTTCGAGCGTAACCAGCGCGAGGTCAACCTCACCGCAGCGGGCCAGGCCCTGTTGGTCGAGGCCGAACATGCCGTGCGCCAGTTCGATGCTGCACAACTGGGCGCGCAACGGGCGGCCCGAGGCGAAAGCGGGCGCATAGAACTGGGCTATGTGGCCTCGGCCGCGTACTCGGGCATGCTCCAGCAGCAAGTCAGCCGCTATAACGAAACCTGCCCCGGCGTGCGCCTGAACATTCGCGAACTGCCCATGGCCGAACTGCCCGGCATGGTCCGCGACGGCCTGCTCGACCTTGCCTATGTGCGCTCGCCGATGGAGCTACCCGAGGAACTCGAAGCCATCGCCTTGCACCAGGAAGGTTTCGTCCTCGCCCTGCCCGCCAGCTCACGGATAAATGAAGTGCCGCAGATCCCGGCCTCGCGCCTGGCCAATGAAACCTTCATCCTGCCCGAACAGATCTCCGGCACGCTGGAGGTGGCCGCACAAGGTGGTTTCGTCCCGAGGCTCGGCCCCCAGCCGGGCAGCCTGGTGGCGGTGATCACCTTGGTGTCACTCGGCCAAGGCATCGCAGTGGTGCCGGAATCGGTGGTGCAACGCATCAGCCTGCCGCAGGTGAACTACCGGCGTATTGTCGACTGCCAGGCCAGCTCGTGGCTTAGCCTGATCCACCGGCGCTTCGAGAAAGCGCCGGCGGCAATCAGATACATCAAGATGATGAAAGGCTGAAAAAACAAAGGGCACCCATCCACTGGTGCCCTTTGCCCTACCGCCAGGTGAACTCAATCACCCCATCGAACGCACCCCCACAGGTTGCGCATTGCCCCGCGTGGTCACGATCCCCAGGAAGGAAATCACGATCGCCAGGCCCAATGTCGAGCTCACTTCTGCCCGGTGTTCAGGCGTGAACATCATGACCGCCAGTGCTCCGCCAATGAACAGGATCACCGCCCAGGTCAGGTACGGGAACAGCCACATGCGGAACTTCAGCTCGGTGTTTTCCCGCTCCAGGCGGCGGCGCATGCGCAGCTGCGAAATGGCGATGACCATGTACACCAGCAAGGCAATGGCGCCGGAGCTGGCCAGCAGGAACTCGAACACGCCCTTCGGCGCGAAGTAGTTGAGGATGGCAATGGCCGCGCCGATCAGCGTGCTGCCGAATACCGCAGCGCGTGGCACACCGACCCTGGAGGTCTTGTTGAGCATGGCCGGTGCGTCACCGCGCTTGGCCAGCGAGTACATCATCCGCGAGGCAATGTAGATCGAAGAGTTCATGCAGCTGGTCACTGCCACCAGCACCACCAGGTCGACCATGAAGGCCGCGTTGGGGATGTTCATGATCTCCAGCGCACGCTGGTAGGAACCCACCACCGCCAGCTGCGGGTCGTTCCACGGCACCACCGAAATGATCACGAAGATCGACAGGATGTAGAAGGTGCTGATGCGCCAGATCACCGAGCGAGTGGCCTTGGCGATGTTGCGCGACGGGTCGCTGGATTCGGACGCGGCGATGGTCACCGCTTCGGTGCCGATGAAGCTGAACATCACGGTGATGAACGCACCCACCACGGCCGACCAGCCCTTCGGCGCGAAGCCGCCGTGCTCGGCCATCAAGCCGCTCAGGCCGCTGACCTCGCGGTTGGGCAGCCAGCCCATCAGTGCGGCGAAACCCAGGCCGATGAAACCGAGAATGGCCGTGACCTTGAGAATGGCGAACCAGAACTCGAACTCACCGTACTTGGCCACGCTGAACAGGTTGGTACCAGCCAGCAGCAGCACCGAAGCCAGGGCGAATATCCAGCTGTCCACCTGCGGGAACCAGGCGTTCAGCACATGCCCGGCGGCCAGTGCTTCGATCGGGATTACCAGTACCCAGAACCACCAGTACAGCCAGCCGATGGTGTAGCCGGCCCAGCGGCCGATGGCCTGCTCGGCGTAGGTGGAAAACGATCCGGTGTCCGGGTGTGCCACGGCCATTTCGCCGAGCATGCGCATGACCAGTACCACCAGGGTCCCGGCCACGAAATAGGAAATTATGGTAGCTGGCCCGGCTGCCGCGATGGCGTGGCCAGAGCCGACGAAAAGTCCGGCGCCGATGATGCCGGCGATAGACAGCATCGTTACATGACGTGGCTTGAAACCTTGTGCAAGGTTGCCATCAGATCCCACGGTGTTCATTGATGTTGTTCTCTTTTTGCTGACACAAGGATGGACGGGCAGGTGTAGGCGAAAATATCTCCTTTGAAATCAATAAGTCGACACGTTACTCGCGCTCTGTTGTTGATATTTGGCACGCGTCACAGAGCAACGTGTCAGTGCAGGTCGGGCTTCATTTAAGCCCCGCAGGGCTGTGGGAAATTACACGAGAACGCCCCGGAACTGTTCGATCACGACAGGGCATTTCCACGAACGCCAGATGTCGCGAATGGCATGCCCGATCGCGTCACCAGGCCGTCTGGAGCTTTTGTTTTTCATTTGGGTGTGTTTATGGCTGTACTGGCCCTTTCGCGGGCTCGCCCGCTCCCACAGGTACTTCACGCCCCTCAAACCTGTGGTGTACCTGCGGGTGCAGGCAAGCCCGCGAAAAGGCCGGTGCAGGCATCACCACTTTCTGCCAGCCACAAAAAAGCCCCGGTCTCCCGGGGCCTCTGTTGCCAGGCGTCTGCCTACGCCTGCCCGGTACGCTCGAAGCACCGGACTAGCAACAGGAATCGCGAAAGGGCCCTATGCCTCAACGCACCAGGCAAGGCCGCTTGTTATCGAAGCTCCACCCCGGAATCAGGAACTGCATTGCCACGCTGTCATCCCGCGCGCCCAACCCCATGTTGCGGTAGCACTCATGCGCCCTGGCCAACTGGTCTTCATCCAGCTCCACCCCAAGCCCTGGCCGCGCCGGCACGTGCACATGCCCGTCGACGATGCGCAGTGGTTCGCGGGTCAGGCGCTGGCCGTCCTGCCAGATCCAGTGGGTGTCGATCGCAGTGATTTCACCCGGCGCCGCAGCCGCCACCTGGGTGAACATTGCCAGCGAGATATCGAAGTGGTTGTTGGAATGCGAACCCCAGGTCAGCCCCCAGTCGTTGCACATCTGCGCCACCCGTACCGAACCCTGCAAGGTCCAGAAGTGCGGGTCGGCCAACGGAATGTCCACCGACTGCAACTGGATCGCATGGCCCATCTGCCGCCAGTCGGTAGCGATCATGTTGGTGGCGGTGGGCAGGCCGGTGGCACGGCGGAACTCGGCCATCACCTCACGGCCCGAATAGCCGTTCTCGGCACCGCACGGGTCTTCGGCGTAGGCCAGCACATCGTGCTTGTCGCGGCACAGGGCAATGGCCTCCTTCAATGACCAGGCACCATTCGGGTCGAGGGTGATGCGGGCTTCGGGGAACCGCTCGGCCAGCGCCGTTACCGCTTCCATCTCCTCCTCGCCGCGCAACACCCCGCCCTTGAGCTTGAAGTCGCTGAAACCATAGCGCGCCTTGGCGGCCTCGGCCAGGCGCACCACCGCGTCCGGGGTCAGGGCCTTTTCGTGGCGCAGGCGGAACCAGTCGTCCTCGGCATCGGCTTCGTTGCGGTAGGCCAGGTCGGTCTGCTGGCGGTCGCCGATGTAGAACAGGTAACCGAGCATCTTCACCGCCTCGCGCTGCTGCCCCTCGCCCAGCAGTGCCGCCATCGGCACGTTCAGGTGCTGGCCGAGCAGGTCGAGCAGCGCCGACTCGATGGCCGTCACCGCATGCACGGTGATGCGCAGGTCGAAGGTCTGCAGGCCGCGACCAGCCGAGTCACGGTTGGCGAAGGTCTGGCGCATGGCATTGAGCACGCGCTGGTAATGGCCGATCGGCTGGCCGACCACCAGGCTGCGGGCGTCCTCCAGTGTCTGGCGGATCTTCTCGCCGCCCGGCACCTCGCCCAACCCGGTATTGCCGGCGCTGTCACGCAGCACCACCACGTTGCGGGTGAAGAACGGGCCATGGGCACCACTGAGGTTGAGCAGCATGCTGTCGTGCCCGGCGACGGGGATCACGCGCAGATCAGTGACCACGGGGGTGCTGGTGTGAAGGGTCTGCATGTTCATGGTTGTTGTCTCGCAGTCATCAATGGCTCTGACCCAGGGCCGAAGGGGCCTTGAGGTCATCGGAAGGGACGCCCTTTGGGCGAGTGCGTACGAAGAAGATGGCAATGGCCGCCAGCACCGAGGTCACCGCCAGGCCGTACAGGCCGCCCTGGATCGAACCGGTCTGCTGCTCCAGCAGGCCGAAGGTGGTGGGGGCGACGAAGCCGCCGAGGTTGCCGACCGAGTTGATCAAGGCGATCACCGCAGCGGCGATGCGGGCATCCAGGTAGCCCTGCGGGATCGGCCAGAACAGTGACGACGCCGACTTGAAACCGATGGCCGCGAAGCACACCGCGACAAAGGCGAACACCGGCCCACCCGTGGTGGACATGAACATGCCGATGGCAGCGATCACCAGCGCACCTGCGACCCACGCCTGCTGGAACTTCCAGCGCGCCGAGCCGGCGGCGAAGGCATACATGGCCAGGATCGAGATCAGCCACGGGATCGAGTTGAAGAAGCCGACCTGCAGGTCGCTGAGGTCACCCATGCGCTTGATGATGCTCGGCAGCCAGAAGGTGGCGGCGTAGATGGTCAGCTGGATGCAGAAGTAGATCAGGCAGAACAGCAGGATCTGGCGGTCCTTGAGCAGGCTCCAGGCCGATGGCCTGACCGCGCCGACCGCTTCGCGCTCAAGCTGCTCGCGATCGATGGCGCCCACCAGTGCTTCCTGCTCGGCCTGGCTCAGCCACTTGGCGTCCTGCGGCCTGGAGTCGAGCCAGAAGAACACGAAGAAGCACAGCGTCACCGAGGCCATGCCTTCGATGAACAGCATCCACTGCCAGCCATGCATGCCCAGGCCCTGGATCTGCATCAGCGCGCCGGCCAGCGGCCCGGAAATCAGCGACGCCAATGCCGAGCCGCTGAGGAAGATGGCAATCGCCTTGCCACGCTCGGCGGCCGGCAGCCAGCGGGTGAAGTAGTAGATCACCCCGGGGAAGAAGCCCGCTTCGGCAACCCCCAGCAGAAAGCGCAGCACGTAGAACTGGGTTTCGTTCTGCACGAAGGCCATGGCCGTGGCCACCAGCCCCCAGGTGAACATGATGCGGGTCAGCCACAGCCGTGCGCCGACCTTCTGCAGCAGCATGTTCGAAGGCACCTCGAACAGCGCGTAGCCGATGAAGAACAGGCCGGCGCCAAAGCCATAGGCCGCGGCGCTGATGCCCAGATCGCTTTCCAGATGGGGGCGGACGAAGCCGATGTTGACGCGGTCCAGGTAGTTGACGATGAACATGATGACGAACAGCGGCAGGACGTGGCGCTTGACCTTGGCCACGGCGCTGGGCAGGGCGTCGCCTTCATTTCGGGCAGACGGAGCGAGGGTATCGTTCACTTGCGGATCTCCCACTAATTGTTTTTGTGCGGGTCGAGGTTGTCTGACATGGCAGTGGGGAGGAGCATATGCGCAGCGCAGTTGTACGACAAGATCACCAACATCGGCAAAATCACAAAATACAAGCAACCACAAAGCCTATATGCGTCGATCTTGCAAAAACAGACAAACTACTCGCTGGCTTGAACGCAGGAAAAATCGGCAAGAAATATTTTTATCGATTAACTTGTCGTACAAGTACAGCAACAATCGGATCACACCATGGCCACCGAACAAGCCCACAAACGCGGCCACAGCCGTGCCCATGACCTGGTCTCCAGCCTGACCCAACAGATCTTGCTGGGTACCTTCAAGCCAGGCGACAAGTTGCCCTCGGAAAACACCCTGGTGCGCGAGCATGGGGTCAGCCGCACCGTGGTCCGCGAGGCCCTGTCGAAATTGCAGGCTTCGGGGCTGGTGGAGCCACGCCACGGTATCGGTACGTTCGTGATGGAGCGCCAGGCCCAGGCCGGCCTGCGCATCGCTGCGGAAAGCGCGGCGAATGTGCGCGACCTGCTGGAGCTGCGCATCGGCCTGGAAGGCCAGGCCGCCGCCTTGGCCGCGCTACGCCGTGACGAGGGGCACCTGAGGCGCATGCGCCAGGCGCTGGATGACTACCAGGACCTGGCCGCCGCCGGCGACAGCTGCATCGAGGCCGACCGGCGCTTTCACCTGTTGATCGCCGAGGCCTCTGGCAACCTGTACTTCACTGAAATGCTGTTGCAGCTGGGCAACGGCCTGATCCCGCGCAACCGCATGGCCCTGGCCGAACGCAGCGGGGCGAAGCTGGCGCGGCAGGCGTACCTGGCCAACCTCGAGCATGAGGCGATCCTCAATGCCATCCGCCGGCAGGACCCGGATGCGGCGCGGGCGGCGGTGTGCCTGCACCTGTCCAATAGCCGCGACCGGTTGTTGCCGGACTAGGGGCCGCTGCGCGGCCCGATCGCCGGCAAGCCAGCTCCCACAGGGGTAGCGAATGGCTTGAGGCCGATGCGGTCGAAGTGGGAGCTGGCTTGCCGGCGAATGGGCTGCAAAGCAGCCCCCGGCCATTACCAGGTCAGGCAGATCTTGCCGAAATGCCGGTTGCTCTCCTGATAACGGAACGCCTCGACGATCTGTTCCAGCTCGAAATGCTTGTCCACCACCGGCCGCAGGCCGTTGGCATCGATCGCCCGCACCATCGCCTGCTGCTGGGCGCGGCTGCCCACCAGCACGCCTTGCAGGCGAATCTGCCGTACCAGCGCCTGCACCAGTGGCAACTGCCCGGCCACGCCGGTGAGGATGCCGATCAACGACACATGCCCACCAATGCGCGCGGCAATCATCGATTGCTCCAGCGTCGCCGGGCCACCCACTTCGATCACATGGTCGACGCCGCGGTTGCCGGTCAGCTCGCGCACTTTCTCACCCCACGCCGGGGTGCTCTTGTAGTTGATCAGGTGGTCGGCACCCAGGGCTTTCAGGCGCTCAAGCTTGGCGTCGCTGGACGAGGTGGCGATCACCGTCGCGCCGGCCAGCTTGGCAAACTGCAGGGCGAAGATCGACACACCGCCAGTGCCCTGCACCAGCACCGTATCGCCGGGCTTGAGGTGGTCGTCGCTCATCAACGCACGCCAGGCCGTGAGACCGGCCGTGGTCAGCGTGGCAGCTTCTGCATGGCTGAAGCCCTTGGGCGCCAGGGTGAAGGCGGTGGCGCGAGCGGTGACCTGTTCACGGGCGTAACCATCGATACCGTCGCCGGGCACCCTGGCGAAGCCTTCCACATTGGCCTGGCCGTCGAGCCAGTCGGGGAAGAAGGTACTGACCACATTGTCGCCGACCTGGAACTCGGTGACGCCGCTACCCACCGCGACCACTTCGCCAGCGCCATCGGCCATGGGGATGCGCCGCTCGCTCGGGCCCCACATGCCGCTGACCACGGCGAAATCGTGGTAGTTGAGAGAGCTGGCGTGCAGGCGCACGGTGATTTCGCCGGCCTGGGGTGCGAGAGCCTCGCTGGTACCGACCTCGACCTTGTCGTAGCCGCCGCCGGGTTGTACGTAGATGGCCTTGCTGGTCATGGATAGGTCTCCTTCAGGGAAAAGATTGGGGTTCAGCATAGACAGGTCCGGCCTGTTCGCGGGCTTGCCCGCTCCCACAGGATCTTCACCACCCTCAACAGCAGTGCAGTACCTGTGGGAGCGGGCAAGCCCGCGAAAGAGGCCCGCACAGGCGACACAAAAACTCAGCCCAGCATCACCTTCAATGCCCGGCAATCGGCCGCATGCCAATCCACCAGCTCCGGCCACGGATTGTCCGGCAGGTTCACCAGCACCGTGCGCGCCCCTGCGGCCCGCCCACAGTCCAGGTCAAACCGGTAATCCCCCACCATCACCAGCTCACCCGGTGCCACACCCCAGGCATTGGCAATCTTCAGCAGCCCATCCGGGCTTGGCTTGGGCGCCGCTTCGTCACGCCCCAGAATGTGCTCCACCGGGAAGCAGTCCGCCAGGCCGATGGCCTCCAGCGTCACATGCGCCAACTCGCGGGCATTGCGGGTCAGAATGCCCAGCCGGCAACCACGCTGGGCCAGTTCGCGCACCAGTTCCACCGCCCCGGTGGCCGCCGTGGAGGCAATCGCCAGGTCACGCTCGTGCTCCAGCAGCCAGGCATGCTTGGCCGCCGCCTCGTCCGCCGGCAAGGCTGCCAGGTGGGTGAGGATGTCGTGCTCGGCCGGGATATCCAGCGCTACGCGGATGGCGGCAAAATCGTGCACGGCCACGGTCAGGGTGCCGTCCATGTCGAACACCCAGTTGCGCACCTCGCCCAGGCTCATGCCCAGTCCTTGCGATGGCGAATCAGGCCTTCCTGGCACGACGACGCCACCAGTTGCCCGGCCTGGTTGAAGATGCTGCCGCGGCAGAAGCCACGGGCATTGCCCGCCCAGGGGCTGTCGGTGGCGTACAGCAGCCACTCGTCGGCACGCAGGTTGCCATGGAACCACAGCGAATGGTCGAGGCTGGCGATCTGCATGTCACGCTGCCACACCGATTTGCCATGGGGCAGCAACGCAGTGGTCAGCAGGCCGAAGTCCGAGGCGTAGGCCAGCATGTATTTGTGCAGGGCGGGGATATCGGGCAGGTTGCCATCGGCGCGGAACCAGGCGTACTTCACCGGGTCGCCAGGCTGGGGGTTGAACGGGTCGCGCTCGGTGACCGGGCGGATCTCGATCGGCTTGGCGCACAGCACCTTGTCGCGAATGCGTTCGGGCAACTGGTCGGCCATGGCCCGGGCCAGCTCGACTTCAGTGGGCAGGTTCTCCGGGCCGACCACCTCGGGCATCTGTGCCTGATGCTCGAAACCGTCCTCGTCGTACTGGAACGAGGCGCTGCAGGTGAAGATCGGCTGGCCCTTCTGAATCGCCGTCACCCGCCGGGTGCTGAAGCTGCCGCCATCGCGCACGCGGTCCACCGAATACACCACCGGCAGGCTGGCATCGCCAGGGCGCAGGAAGTAGCCGTGCAACGAATGCACATGGCGTGCATCCTCGACCGTCTGGCTGGCCGCCGACAACGATTGGCCCAGTACCTGCCCACCGTACAGCTGGCGGAAGCCCAGGTCCTGGCTGCGGCCACGGAACAGGTTCTCCTCGATGGACTCGAGGCTCAACAGGTCGACCAGGTCGTCCAACACATGACTCATCGGGGGTTCTCCTAGCAAGGCAAACAGGTCTCTACAGCACTCTTATGAAGGCAAATGATACAGGGTTTGTCATTCGCGCCGGGCATGGCCATGCATTCAGGCGCGCAGGGTACGTTCCCAGTTTGCGCGGTTGATGCGGTACAGCACATGCGGGCGCAGCGGATGGCCCACGGGCAGGCGGGGGTGTTCGAAAATACCATTCAGGTCCTGCTGCATACCGATGGCCTGCATGACCTTCTGCGAGGGCAGGTTGCTCTCGCTAGTGAACGACACCACCTCCTCCAGGCGCAATTGGGCGAAAGCACAGCGCAAGCAGGTCCACGCCGCCTCGCTGGCGAAACCCAGGCCCCAGTGGCGGCGTGCCAGGCGCCAGCCGATCTCCACCGCCGGCGCAAAATCGGCATCGAAGCCCACGTGCAGCAACCCGGTCATGCCGATGAAGGCACCGCTGTCCTTGCGCTCCAGGGCCCACAGGCCAAAGCCGTACTCATTGAAATGCCCGCGCACGCGGCCGATCAGCGCGGCTGCCTCCACGCGCGTCAGCGGCGCCGGGAAGTAGCGCATCACCTGCGGGTCGGCACACAGGGCGGCGAACTCGCGCAAGTCGTCGTCATGCCATTGGCGCAGCACCAGCCGCGCGCTTTCCAGTTGCAGGATAGGGGTCATCGGGCGTGCTCCGGTTTTACCGTCTTGCAGTTTACAGCGTAGGCGCGGGTGCAGGTTTCACCCAGCCGGCGCAGCCGAATGCAATTTTCACACGCCCTTCACCGCCCCCCGACAGGCCTGTTGGCAGGATGCCAGCCAATACCGCCGCGCCAGCCGCGACCATGCCAACGGAGCAACGCATGCTATCGAGCAACACCTTGGGGCACCCAGCCATCCACGCCCGGCGCAAGCGACGCCTGACCCACAAAGCCCTCGGTGCCGCCCTTGGCCTGTGCATGGTCGTGGCGGCGTTGAGCACCTGGCTGGCGACGAGGACGCACATCGTGGACCTTGGCAACGAACGACAATTGAGTGACAGCGGCCTGCTGCAGGACTGGGCCGACGGTGCAGTGATCGTGATGATCCGCCACGCCGAGCGCTGCGACAGCGCCCCCGGCCCGTGCCTGGACGACCCCACCGGTATCACCGTGGCCGGCAGCCAGGCTGCCGGACGTGTTGGCCAAGGGCTGCACCAGCTGGGCCTGAACAACGCCGATATGCTCAGCAGCCCGAAACTGCGCACACGGCAAACCGCGCATTTCATCCTTGGCCAGGCGGTGGCCAGTGAGGACTGGCTGGAAAGCTGTGACAGCCAGTTCGCCAGCGAAGCGCTGGCACACAAACGACCGGGGCATAACCTGGTGCTGGTGACCCACAACGGCTGCATCGACCATTTTGCCCGCCAGCAGAAAGTTGCGGGGGGCGAGCGTGAGAGCGGCTATGCCAGTGCGCTGTTCGTTTCGGTGGACGGCAATGGCAAGACGCGCATCCTCGGCCGCCTGAACGAGCCGGACTGGAAACGGGTGCTGGCCAGTACCACGAAACAGCACTGACGCCGCTCCGGCCTGCCAGGGCAACTGCCTTGCACTGCCTTTTCTGGCCTCATCGCCGGCAAGCCAGCTCCCACAGGTATCCCATAGCCTTTTCGCCTTGTGCAGTACCTGTGGGAGCTGGCTTGCCGGCGATTGGGCAGCAAAGCTGCCCCAGCCATGGCAAGATCAGCACTGGCCCCGATTGCGACCCCACCCATGCCGTTGCCGCTGATCTACCACGAAGACTACAGCCCGGAGTTCCCTGCCGAACACCGCTTCCCCATGGACAAGTTTCGCCTGCTGCACGACCACTTGATCGACAGCGGGCTGACCACCGACCAGGCCCTGCTGCGCCCGGACATCTGCCCCAACGACATCCTCGCCCTGGCCCACGACCGCAGCTACATCGAGCGCTACATGAACGGTGACCTGTCCCGCGAGGACCAGCGCCGCCTCGGCCTGCCCTGGAGCGAGGCCCTGGCCCGGCGTACCGTACGCGCCGTAGGCGGCTCGCTGCTGAGCGCCGAGATGGCGCTGCAGCACGGCATCGCCTGCCACCTTGCCGGCGGCACCCACCACGCCCATTACGACCACCCTGCCGGCTTCTGCATCTTCAACGACCTGGCCGTGATCAGCCGCTACCTGCTGGAGGCTGGCCGGGTACACCGGGTACTGATCTTCGACTGCGATGTGCATCAGGGTGACGGCACCGCGCGCATCCTGCACGACACACCAGACGCCATCACCGTGTCGCTGCACTGCGAACAGAACTTCCCGGCGCGCAAGGCACAAAGCGATTGGGACATCCCCCTGCCGCGCGGCATGGGCGACATGGCCTACCTGAAGGTGGTGGACGACGCCCTCAACTACCTGCTGCCACTCTATCGACCCGACCTGGTGCTGTACGACGCCGGGGTCGATGTGCACAAGGACGACGCCCTGGGCTATCTGCAACTGACCGATGCAGGCGTTGCCGCCCGCGACGAAGCGGTACTGCGCCACTGCCTGGGCCGCGACATCCCGGTGGTGGGCGTGATCGGCGGTGGCTACAGCAAGGACCGCGCAGCCCTGGCCAGGCGCCATGGCATCCTTCATCACAGCGCGGCACGCGTCATCGGTTGTTCACAATGACTGTGGAACCGCTTGTGGATAACCTGCGGGAAAGGCGCTGCAGCCCTTTACAGGCAAGGCTTGCAGAGCACTGATCATTTTTTGAGCAGTGCTTCTGCAGGCCGCGCTGCGCTAGAATGCGCCTCTTTTCCACAGCCTGCTGCCCACCATGCCTGATCTGAGCCCCGCCTCCCCTCCCCTCGCTGTCGTCATCGGCGGCGGCCCAGCCGGCCTGATGGCCGCCGAAGCACTGGCCCAGGCGGGCCTGGCGGTCGAGGTGTTCGATGCCATGCCTTCGGTGGGCCGCAAGTTCCTGCTGGCGGGTGTCGGTGGCATGAACATCACCCATTCCGAGCCCTACCCGGCGTTCGTCAGCCGGTATGCCGAGCGCCAGGGCAAAATCGCCGCGCTGCTGCACGACTTCGATGCCGACGCCTTGCGCCAGTGGATTCACGGCCTGGGCATCGAAACCTTCGTAGGCACCTCGGGCCGGGTATTCCCCACCGACATGAAAGCGGCGCCACTGCTGCGCGCCTGGCTCAAGCGCCTGCGCGACAGCGGAGTAGTTATCCACACCCGTCACCGCTGGTTGGGCTGGAATGCCGAAGGTGCATTGCGGATTGCTTATCCACAAGGCGAGCGCCTGGTGAAGGCCGCCGTGGTGGTGCTGGCGCTGGGTGGCGGCAGCTGGGCGCGACTGGGCTCGGACGGTAGCTGGCAGCCGCTGCTGGCCGCACGGGCTGTGGATATCTCGCCCTTGCAGCCCAGCAACTGCGGTTTTGAAGTGGCAGGCTGGAGCGCGCTGCTCAAGGACAAGTTCGCCGGTGCGCCGTTGAAGAACATTGCCCTCAGCGTTCCCGGCAGCGCGCCGCGCAAGGGCGAGTTCATCCTCACCGCGCAGGGTGTGGAAGGCAGCCTGGTGTATGCATGGTCAGCGCCGGTGCGCGAGGCCATCAACCGTGAGGGCCACGGGGTGTTGCTGCTCGACCTGTTGCCGGACAAGCCTGTGGACAAGATTGCCCAGGCGCTGGCCAAGCCACGGGGTTCCCGCTCGATGGCCAAGCACCTGCACAGCCAACTGGGTATCGATGGGGTCAAGGCTGCGCTGTTGCGCGAGCTGACCGATCAGGCGACCTTTGCCGACCCTGGTGCCTTGGCGAGGGCGATCAAGGCATTGCCGATCACGCTGGTGCGCACGCGGCCGCTGGATGAGGCGATCAGCAGCGCGGGCGGGGTGCGTTTCGAGGGGCTGGATGAGGGCTTGATGGTCAAGGGCATGCCGGGGGTGTTCTGTGCCGGCGAGATGCTGGACTGGGAGGCGCCAACTGGGGGATATCTGCTGACGGCGTGCTTTGCCAGCGGCTTGCGCGCCGGGCGGGCGGCGGCGGATTGGCTCAAATCCAAAGGCTGACACTGTCCCCTGTGGGAGCGGGTTTACCCGCGAACACGGGCGAAGCCCGTGCCATGCACCGAGTTGCATTCTTCGCGGGTAAACCCGCTCCCACAGAGTCCGCGTACACTGCAAATCTACGGCTTACGCTTGCGCGCCCCACCATTGAAGCTCGGCACCTTGCGCACCGCCTTCACCGCCGGCTCCGCACTGCCTGATTCAGCGCTGTCCATCCAACGCCCCAACCCGCGCTTGGCGCTGTTTTCCTTCGGCTTCTTGGGCTTCTTCGGCTTCTTGATCACCTGGCCACTGGCGTCGGTCATCGGCACCCGGTGGTCAGGGATGAAGTCCGGCTCTTCATGACGCGGCAGGGTCTGCCGGGTCAGCACTTCGATCGCCGCCAGCAGCTGCACTTCATCCGCACACACCAGCGAGATCGCCTCGCCCTTGTTGCCCGCCCGCCCGGTACGCCCGATGCGGTGCACGTAATCCTCGGCAACGATCGGCAGGTCAAGGTTGACCACCAGCGGCAAGTCATCGATATCCAGGCCGCGGGCCGCCACATCGGTCGCCACCAGCACCTGGATTTCGCGGGCCTTGAAGCTGTCCAGCGCGCGCTGGCGGGTGGCTTGCGGGCGGTCACCGTGGATACCGTCGGCATTCACACCCTCGGCCAGCAAGCGCTCCACCAGTTGATCGACGCCATTGCGGGTCTTGGCGAACACCAGCACCTGCTTCCAGCGCTGCTTGCGCAGCAGGTGGCAGAACAGGTCGACCTTGCGCTTTTTATCCACAGGCACCAGCCACTGCTTGACGCTGGTGGCCGTGGCATTGCGCGGGCTGACTTCGATGCTCAGCGGGTCGTTCAGGGCCAGCCCCGCCAGCATGCGGATCTGGTCGGAGAAAGTGGCGGAGAACAGCAACGTCTGGCGCTTGCGTGGCAGCGCGGCGTACACCGACTGCAGCTCTTCGGCAAAGCCCAGGTCGAGCATGCGGTCGGCTTCGTCCAGCACCAGGGTCTGCACCTGGTTGAACTTCACGGCGTTCTGCCGGAACAGGTCGAGCAAGCGCCCCGGGGTGGCCACCAGCAGGTCGACACCACGGCGCAGGCGCATCATCTGCGGGTTGATGCTGACCCCGCCATACACCGCGTAGGTACTCAGCGGCAGGTTCTCGGCATACTCGCGCACGTTGTTGTGCACCTGCTCGGCCAGCTCACGGGTGGGTACCAGCACCAGTGCGCGGATCGAGTTGCTCGCCACCTTCTCGCCTTCCAGCGCCAGGCGCTGCAGCACAGGCAGGGCAAAGCCCGCGGTCTTGCCGGTGCCGGTCTGGGCCGCGGCCATCAGGTCGCGGCCGGCCAGCACGGCGGGGATGGCCTTGGCCTGCACCGGGGTCGGGGTGGTGTAGTCCAGTTGCTGCAGGGTGCGCAGCAGCGGTTCGATCAGGCCGAGTTTGGCGAAATTCATGGCAATACCGTCAGGGGGTTCAGCGAAGGCGGCAAGTTTACCGCATCACCCCTGCCTACTTGCAGATTTCGCCTTTCAACGGCTGCACCTGCTCAGGTGCCTTGCGCCACTGCGGCAGGCCAATCAGCACCACCGCGCCGATGATCACCGCCATGGCCACACATTCTTCGGCACCGATCTGCTCACCGGCAAAGACGATGCCCAGCAGCACGGCCACCGCCGGGTTGACGTAGGCATAGCTGGTGGCAGCTGCCGGGCGCACGTGCTTGAGCAGGTACATGTAGGCACTGAACGCCAGGATCGAACCGAAGAACACCAGGTAGGCCAGTGCCCCCCAGCCGGCAGCGGTCGGCATCTGCGTTATGCGCTCGCCAGACAGCACGCTGCCGAGCAGCAGCACAGCGCCACCAACGAGCATTTCCGCGGCGCTGGCCATGGGCCCCTGGGGCAGCGGCAAGGTCTTGCTCCACACCGAGCCGAATGCCCACGACGCTGCCGCAAAGATGATCAGCGCCGCGCCAATCGGGCTTGCCTGCAGGTTGGAGCCCAGGTTTAGCAGGCCGATACCCACCAGCCCGAGGGCGATCCCCGCCCACTCCAGCTTCGAATTGCGGTGCCCGAACAGCAGGCCGAACAGCAAGGTGAACAGCGGCACCGTCGCCACCGCCAGCGCCGCCACGCCCGAGGCCACACCGGCATGCTCGGCCACGGTCACGCCACCGTTGCCACAGCTGAGCAGCAGGAAACCGATCGCCCCCGCAGCCCGCCACTGCGGCCAGGTCGGTGCCGGCACACCGCGCCAGCGCAAGAAGCCATACAGCAGGCCCCCGGCAATCAGGAAGCGCACCCCGGCCATGAGCATCGGTGGCCAGCTCTCGACGCCTATGCGAATGAACAGGTAGGTGGAGCCCCAGACCAGGTACAAGGCCAGGAAAGCGCCAATGAGCAACAACGGGAAGCGACGGGAGGCAGGCATGGGAAACACTCGAAATCCGTTTACGGGTGGCTTAGTTTAGAAAGGCCACCGTGTAAACTTAAGTTACAAAACAGCTTTAAATCACCCGAACACTTTGCATTGCATGGTTATTCGGATGCTTTTCAATCGAATCGAAACCAAGCAGGAATAACCCATGGACAAGTACGACCGCATGCTGCTCGCCGCCCTGCTCGACAATGGCCGCGCCACCTTCGCGCAACTGGCGCGCCAGGTGAACCTGTCGGCACCGGCGGTGGCCGAGCGGGTGGCCAAGCTCGAGGCCAGCGGGGTTATCACCGGCTACCAGGCCAAGGTCGACATGAGCAAGATCGGCCTGCCGATCCAGTGCGTGATCGAACTGCGCCTGGCCAGCCACGGCAACCAGCAGGCCTACGAAGCGTTGACCCAGATCCCCCAGTTGACCGAATGCCACCGGGTAACCGGCGACCCCTGCGTCATCATGCAGGCAGCGGTGGGTTCGATGCCGGAGCTGGAAGAACTGATCAACCGAGTCGCGCAGTTCGGCTTCAGCAAGACCTCGATCATTCTCTCAAGCGCTGTGGAGCGGCGGGTGCCGCTGGCGCAACTGGAGAAGAAGCCCTAACAGTACCTGGCCAGAGCTTCACGAACCTTGGCGGCCGGGGTTTTCTGCAGGCGGCAGAGCAGGTCGTGCGAAAGCTGCTGTACACCGTGGCTCTGGCGCAGCACGCCAGCCAGATGTTGCAGCAGGTTGGCGGCCATTTCGGCATCGGCCATGGCACGGTGCGCGGTACCGGTATCCGGCAGCCCGGCCCAGCGGGTCAAGGTGCCCAGCTTGTGGTTCGGTGCCGCTGGCAACAGGCGCCGTGACAGCAGCAGGGAACAGGCGAAGGCCTGGCTGCGGCTACGGCCGATGCGGCTTAGTTCGTAGTCCCAGAACTTCTGGTCGAAGGCGGCATTGTGTGCCAGCAGCGGGGTACCACCAACGAACTCGGCCACTTCGTTCATCACCTTGTCCACCGGCGGCGCACTGCGCAGCATGGCGGTGGTGATGCCAGTGAGCCCGGCGACGAAGGCCGGTACCGGCACACCCGCGTTCATCAGGCTCTGGTAGCGCTCGACGATGCGCCCGCCCTCCAGCATCACCACCGCCACCTCAGTGGCGCGGCAGCCGGCGCCGGGGCTGATGCCGGTGGTTTCAAAGTCGATGACAGCGATACGTTCCATGAAAAATCTCAGTGTTTTAGCAACAGCGCACCCTCGATGGGCACATAACGGGTGGCGGCACGGATCAGCGACAGTGCGGTAAGCCCGGGCACACCATACACCACCGCCTCGGTGCCATGGCGCTGTATCACCCGCTCCAGCAGCAGGTCGAAATCACCATCGCCGGAGGCCAGTACCACTTGGTCGACGCGGCTGGCGGCGTCGATCACATCCAGGGTGATACCCACATCCCAGTCACCTTTGGCCGAGCCATCGCTGCGCTGGATGAAGGGCTTGAGGCGCACATCGAAACCGAGATTGCGCAGGATCTGCTGGAACTGCTGCTGCTTGCTGTCGCCACGGTCGATGGCATAGGCCACGGCCTCGACGATCTGGCCTTCGCGGCTGACATCGGTCCACAGGGCGGTGTAGTTGAAGTGGCAGCCGTGGGCCTGGCGCACGGTGTAGTAGAGGTTCTGCACATCGGCGAACAGCGCGATCTTTTTCACCTTGGAACCCCTTGGTCGGCCTGGAATGCTGGGGGCTGCCTTGCAGCCCTTTCGCGACACAAGGCCGCTCCTACAGGGGTTCGCGTACCCTTGCAGGAGCGGCCTTGCGTCGCGAAAGGGGCGCAAAGCGCCCCCAAAATTGCCAGCAGTATGCCAGACCTGTCAGACGTACGAATCGTCGTCCGAGAAGAACCCACCATCATCGCTGCCATAATCGCTGTCGGCATAACCACCCTGGTCGCTGCCCCAACCACTGTTGTCAGCCACCTGCTGCTGCGCCCCCGAGTCATTCCAGCCACCGCTGTCGCTGGCCGGCGCCGGCTCTTCCTTGATCACCTCTACCACCTCCTCCGGCTGCGAGTTGTGGTTGAACAGGCTGCTGATGCCCTGCGCCAGCAACACACCACCCGCCACACCGGCCGCAGTCTGCATCGCACCGCCGAGGAAGCTGCTGGCACCACTGCGTGCCGGCGCAGCGCCAAAACCAGGCTGCTGCGTTTGTGGCTGGGAAAAGCCCGGCGCCGACGGCTCACGCCAGCCACCGCCAGATGCCACGGGGGCTGCAGCTGGACGCTGCGGTTGCACGGCCGGGGCCGCATTGCGCCCAGACGAACCAAAGATGCTGGACAGGAAACCACCACCGCCATTGCTCGGCGCGCTGCCGGCACGGGCGGCCTCGGCCTGGGCACGGGCCTGCTTCAGTTCGGCCTCCAGTTGCTTGTTCTGCTCGTCGAGGCGCTTGATCGCTGCCTCCTGCACCAGGATCGCCTGGGCCATGTAATAAGGCGCCGCCGGCTGCTGACGCACATGTTCCTCAATGCATGCCTGGGCCTGCGCATCGCGTGGCTGGCTCGGGTCCTCGGCTTGCTTGAGGCGGCCGAACAGGCCGTCGATCAGGGTTTGTTCTTCAGAATTCATGGGGCGGCCTCGTGGGGTAGCGGACAACGGACACCGTCAAAGATGGGGCGTACAGGCGTGGGATTCAATCACCGGCGGCGTGAAACTTTTTTCAGCAAGTGACAGCCCCAGGCCTGCTTTGGGCTAAAGTTATGCCCCTGTTTTTACTGCCATGCGATGTAGACCGATGAATCCGCTGAGCGTCCTGCGCGACTCCCTGTACTTCTTCCGCCGCCACCTGCCGAACATCCTCCAGCTGTGCCTGCCGCTGGTGGTGCTGGAAGCCTTGCTCACCCAGCTGGTGTACCGGCAGATGGGCGACCAGGCATCGCCGGCCTACGGCATGCTGATCAGCCTGCTGTTCTACCCGCTGTACAGCGCCGCGCTGATCCTGTACCTCGACACCCGCAGCAACGGCCAGGAAATCGCCAAGCGCGACCTGTTCGCCCGCGCCCTGCAACTGTGGCCGCAGCTGGCCCTGCTGATCCTGATCAGCTCGCTGCTGATCATGGCCGGCCTGGCGCTGTTCATCTTCCCGGGCGTGTGGATCATGATCAACCTGGTGTTCGCCGAGTACCTGCTGGTACTGCGCGGCCGGCCGGTGGTGCAGTCGATGCGCGACAGCGCAAGCATGACCACTGGGCACTTCATGCGCATCATGATCTGCGTGCTGGGTGTGCTGGCACCGATCTGGCTGATCGACGGGCTATTGCTGATGGCTTTTCCCGAACCCTCAGCGGGTGCCGAACTGGCCATGGACAGCCTGAGCGGCTTCCTGCAGCTGTTCAGTACCGTGGTGCTGTATCGCCTGTTCATGCTGCTGGAAAGTGAAGCCGGGGCTTGAGGCATCTGGGAAAATCTTCATTCTGCTCGCACGCCCGACGGTGGCATTAGTGTAAACACACCTTCAATGCCATTAGAGGAAAACGTCATGGAGCAAACAATCAGTACTCAATATGCCGAATCGTTTCGAGGCCGGCTTTTAATGCGCCTCGACGGTGGTTACGCCAATACTCGGCTTAGTCGTAGTGGCGACAAAACCGATGATAGTTTCTTTGATTTCTCCCCTGGGGATGACTGGTTAATATTGGGCGGACGCACGCTGCCGCCACTGTTGGAGTTCCGTTATATCTCCAAAACCGAAGATCGCCTGCATTATCACATCCACCTTTGGGGACAACCAGACAAGAAGTTGGGTGTCAGCCGCAATGGCTACCTCGGCTTCTACAAGTATGCCGAAGTCACCGATTACTGGATGATCGAGCCACTGCACCTGCTCAATGGATCTCTCATCTGTCATCTGCGAGACCAAAGCGGGCAGAGCGTGGGCGCCATTGACTACAAACGAGACGAGTACCAAGAAACGTTAGCCCCGCTGAATGTCAAGAAAGGTCAGATCGTCACCTTCGACCTGACGAAATATTAATTCATAGGGAGCACTTCGATGAAGCGCACATCTATTGGCGCTTCTTAGCCTTCACAAATTTTCTTTGGCCGAATTACATGATTCATGAGGATAGCCAGATCTCTAACCCTCTGAACAAGGCAACCGATCTGGCTACCGCCCTGCGTCACATTCAGGTGCCACGCGGCTTCGCCCGCGCGGTCGCATCGGCCACCAAAGGGTCATCCGGCCAATAGTGCTTGGGATAACGCCCTTTCAAATCCTTCTTAACCTCGGCATACGTCGTGCGCCAGAAGTTGGCCAGATCCTGGGTCACTTGTACCGGCCGCCGTGCCGGTGACAACAAATGCAACTTCACTTGCTGACGGCCTTGGGCAATACGCGGAGTATCGGCGAGGCCGAAGAGTTCCTGCAGACGCACGGCGAGAATCGGTGGGTTTTCACTGTAGTCCAGGCGAATGTTCGAGCCGGAGGGCACCGCTAGATGCGCCGGTGCCCATTCGTCCAGGCGCTGAGGCAATGGCCAAGGCAGCAGATTGCGCAAGATCGAGGACACATCCAGGGCGGCGAAATGGCTCAGCCGCGAGACCTTGCCCAAGTATGGCTGCAGCCAGTCTTCCAGGGTCGCCAGCAGCGCTTCGTCCCCCAGGTCAGGCCATTCGCTTTGCCCCTCTTTGTCCAGATCAAGCTGACGTAACAGCGCCACCCGTGCTTGCCATTGGCGAAGTTCCGGGGTCCAGGTAAACACGTTCAGGCCCTTGCGCCGCACCAGGCCAAGCAACGCTTTGGCGCGGGCATCGTCATCCAGGTTGGGTAACGGTTCACGCCCCAGCACCAGCTCGCCGACCTTGGTCTGGCGTTCGGCACGCAGCACCTGCTCGCGTTCGTCCCAGTCGAGGATATCGACGCGCTCGACCTGCTCGGCCAGCACGCCCTCGAGCAGCGCCGGATCGAATTCGGCAGCCAGATAGATGCGCTCTTCGCGCTGGCCCTGGCGGCTGCCCAGGTCGGCGATCACCAGCCACGGGCACTTCATCAGTGCATCGACTTCGGCAAACAGGGCCGCACGGCCGTTGGCCAGCCGGTATTCCGCACCGCCCTCGCGGCGCTGCTGGGCGACGCGGTCGGGGTAGGCCAGCGCCAGCAGCGCGCCCAGCCAGCGCGGGTGATCGGGGTCCGCAACCGGCGCGCCTGGTTTGCCACGCAGCAGGCCACGGTACTGGCGAGCCAGTTGGCGCGCACGCTGCACACCGCCGTGGCTGCCACGAGCAGCTTTGCTTTCGCCACTGACCAGCGCCAGCCGGCTGTGCAAATCGGCACCACCGCCGCGCTGGATATCCCGCTCGCCCAGCAGCGCAGCCACATCACAGGCCATCTGTGCCAGGCCCAGGTCCTGGCCGCGCAACAGCAGATGCGCGATACGCGGATGCGCCGGCAACTCGGCCATGGCCTGGCCGTGTTCGCTGAGGTTGTCGCGGCTGCCGGGCTTGAAGGCGTTGAGCCGCGCCAGCAGGTCCTGGGCCTGGGCGAAGGCGGCCGTGGGAGGCTGGTCGAGCCAGCGCAACTGCTCGGGCGTCACACCCCAGCGCGCCAGTTGCAGGGCCAGGCCGGCCAGGTCGGCCTGCATGATCTCGGCGCTGCCGTGGGCGGCCAGCTGGTCATGCTGGGCCTCGGACCACAGGCGATAGCACACGCCGGGCTCCAGGCGGCCGGCACGGCCAGCGCGCTGAGTGGCACTGGCGCGAGAGATGCGTTGGGTGTCCAGACGAGTCATGCCGCTGCCGGGGTCGAAACGCGGTACCCGGGCCAAGCCTGCGTCGATCACCACGCGCACGCCGTCGATGGTCAGGCTGGTCTCGGCGATGTTGGTGGCCAGCACCACTTTGCGCAGGCCCTTGGGCGCGGGGTCGATGGCCGCACGCTGGGCGTCGAGATCGAGCTCGCCATGCAGCGGGCAAAGCAGGACCTCGGGGCGCTCGCCCAGCGCTTCCTGCAGGCTCTGGTGTACCCGGCGGATCTCGGCTTGACCTGGCAGGAATACCAGCAAACTGCCGGTCTGGTCAGCCAGTGCCTGCAACACGCTGTCCACTACCCGAGGCTCGATGAACTCACCCGGCTGGAAAGGCCGCCCCCAACGGATGTCGACGGGGTGCATGCGGCCTTCGCTGCTGACCACCGGGGCATCATCCAGCAGCCGCGAAAGGCGCTCGCCCTCCAGGGTCGCGGACATCAGCAAAACCTTCAGCGGCGGATCGTCCCGCAGCAACTCCCGGCCGTTCAGGCTCAATGCCAGGGCCAGGTCGGCATCAAGGCTGCGCTCGTGAAATTCGTCGAAGATCACCAGCCCCACACCCTCCAGCGCCGGGTCGGCCTGCAGGCGGCGGGTCAGGATGCCTTCGGTCACCACCTCGATGCGGGTTTTCGGCCCGACCTTGCTGTCCAGGCGGATGCGATAGCCCACGGTTTCGCCGACCTTTTCGCCCAGCTCGCTGGCCAGGCGCTCGGCCGCAGCCCGCGCTGCCAAGCGGCGGGGCTCGAGCATGAGAATGCTCTGCCCAGCCAGCCACGGCTCGTTGAGCAGCGCCAGCGGCACGCGGGTGGTCTTGCCCGCGCCAGGTGGCGCTTCGAGCACCGCTTCGTCACGGTTTTCCAGGGCCTGGCGCAGGGCGGGCAAGACAGCATCGATCGGTAATGAAATCATGGTGGTCCTCGAACAGTCTGGCGAGTATAACGGCGAACCCAAGCTGCCCTATCATGGTCTTAGCTTCAGGTGCAGGCGTTTCGCTTGCCCTGCTGAATACCTTTTCGGAGTTTTTACATGCGCATCCCATCCCGCGTCATCGGTGGCGCCCTCATCGTCACCTTGCTGACCCAACTGACGGCCTGCGGCACCATTCTGTACCCGGAACGTCGTGGCCAGATCGGCGGCAAGATCGACCCAGTGGTTGCCGCAATGGATGCCATCGGCATCCTGTTCTACGTGATCCCGGGGCTGATCGCCTTCGGTATCGACTTCGCCACGGGCGCCATTTATTACTCAGGCGGGCGATCCGCCCAGGTCGACCCGGTCAAACTGCGCGAGGCCGTGAGCCCCGATGGCAAGATCGACAACCTGAAGTTGCAGGCCATTCTGGAAAGCGAACTGGGCCAGCGCCTGCCGCTGAACGACCCACGGCTGATCCAGCATCGCGGCAGCATCGAGCAGTTGGCCAGCCTGGGCCTGGTACCTGCAGCCTGAAGTACAAGGACACTACCCACGGATGATGACCACCCCGGCTGAACACCAGCGCCTGCTACGCCTGGCCACTCGCGCCTCGCTGGCGGTGGCCAGCATCCTGGTCCTGAGCAAGGCATTAGCCTGGTGGCTGAGCGGCTCGGTCAGCCTGCTGGCCGGGCTGACCGACTCGGCACTGGATGCCGTTGCCTCGTTCCTCAACCTGCTCGCCGTGCACTACGCCCTGCGCCCGGCCGACAACGACCACCGTTTCGGCCATGGCAAGGCCGAGGCCCTGGCCGGTATGGCGCAGGCGCTGTTCATCGGGGTCAGCGCGGTGCTGATCGGGGTGCAGGCGGTTGAACGCCTGCACACCCCGCAACCCTTGGGCGATACCGCCGTCGGTATCGGGGTAATGCTGCTGTCGCTGGTGCTGACCCTTGCCCTGCTGGCACTGCAACACAAGGTCATCCGCCTGACCGGCTCCACGGCGGTACGGGCCGACTCCCTGCACTACCGCTCGGATCTGCTGCTCAACGGCAGCATCCTGCTGGCCCTGCTGCTGGCACGCTTTGGCTGGCCGCAGCTGGATGCGCTGTTCGGCCTGGGCATCGCCGTCTATATCCTCTGGAGCGCGCTGCAGATCGCCCGGGAGAGTACGGCCATCCTGATGGACCAGGAACTGCCCGGCGATGTTGGCGAGGACATGGCTGCGCTGGTGCTGGCCATTCCCGGGGTCAAAGGCGTGCACGACCTGCGTACGCGGGTGTCGGGCAACCAGTGGTTCGTGCAGTTGCATCTGGAGATGCCGGGGCAATTGCCGCTGCATGAAGCGCATGCCTTGTGCGTGGAGGCCTCGAGGTTGATCCGCCAGCGTTATCCACAGGCGGATGTGATGGTGCACGCGGATCCGGTGTGAACCTGCAAGGGCCCTATCGCCGGCAAGCCAGCTCCCACAGGAACCGCACCGGCCTGAAGGCATGCGCAATACCAGTGGGAGCTGGCTTGCCAGCGAAGGGCCGGGACAGGCAGTTCCCACAGGCACTACTTCAGGCCGGTGCGGTTCCTGTGGGAGCTGGCTTGCCGGCGATAGGGCCGGGACAGGCAGCACATCTGGCTCAGTTGATGCTGTAGCCTCGGCCGCTGAAACAAGCGCCCAGCGCCCGCCGATAGTTGTCCGCCACATTGGCCGGCGGTGCATAAGTCGCCGTCGCCGGGTCGAACCCTGACTGGCTCACCGCCCAGCGGTGGCACTGGTAACGGTCCTGGTCCTGCTGTTCCTGCCCTTGCCCATACATCGGGTAGGCCACCACGTCATACCCACCGCCTACAGGTGCCGGCACCGCAACCGGCGGGTTGACCACCACGTACTCGCGGCTGTCGGCCAGGTACTGGTAATAGGTATCGGCCACCAGGAAGAACAGCGCCCCGCCCAGCCAGACTTCCCGCGCATAGGGCGGCAGGTAATCGACCCGCAAGCCACGGGGCGGAGTCACCACGACATAACGGCCACCATGGGGGCGATACCAGTAACCACCGGAGTAGAAGTAGTCATCGCCACGGTAGGGTACTTTCCAGTAGCGGTCCGGGAAATGATCGATGGTGTGCCCCGGGCGATACTGCGGCCCCGGCCCCCAGCCATTGCCATGACCATCCGGGCGCCCTTGCCAGTCACCACCGGGCCGTTGCCCCGGGCCACCGGCTTCCCAATGGCGGTTATCGCCATGGCGGCGGGGAATGTCCTGGTAATAACCCTGGCGTGGCGGCTGGGTCTGCTGCACTTCGTCACGCGAATTGAGCGAGCGGCCCGGCGCCCCCTCGCCCGGCCCTTCGGCCATGGCCCCGAGGCTGATGCTCAACCCCAACACACCAACACCTGCCAACTGCCAGATGCGCGACTTCATGCTGTTCCTCTCGGTAGAAAATACGGCAACCACAGCCAGTCTACCGCGCCTGTCACGCACGCCAATTAAATTTCCGGACATGAAAAAAGGGAGGCCGCTGGGCCTCCCTTCAGGAATTGTCGTCCGTGCTCGGCACTTGTGGCGCCGGCTCACCTCACACCGTCTTCTGGAAGGTGTGTAGCCCGGGGGCCTGCAGATCCTGTTGGATGGCTGGCCGCGACCGCCCGCCTAGGGCGCGTCGCCGTGGACTGATGTCCGGTCAGTGATTCTGTGGATAAAGATACCGGACAGGTTGCGGCAGATGATTGCGAAGATTGCTCGGATAAATAGCACTTGCGCAATTTTTCACCCTGGATTGATAATTCACCGCAATCCGAACAGAAAAGGCATAAACCATGAGCAAACTTGACCGCTATGACCTGAGCATCCTCGCCGAATTGCAGCGCGATGCGCGCATTTCCAACCAGGAACTGGCCGAACGCATCGGCCTGTCGCCTTCGCCATGCTCGCGTCGGGTCAAGCAACTGGAGGACGATGGCTACATCTCGCGCCAGGTGGCCCTGCTCGACCGCAAGAAGCTGGGCCTGAGCCTGACTGCCTACGTGCTGATCGGCATGGACCGCCACACCCCGGAGCGTTTCGAAACCTTCGAGGCGGCCATCCGCAACCTGCCACAGGTGCTTGAATGCAGCCTGGTCACCGGCATGGATGCCGACTACCAGCTGAAGGTGGTGGTGCCCGACATGGACCACTACCAGAAACTGCTGCTAGGCAGCCTGACCCGCATTGAGGGCGTCACCAGCGTGCGTTCGAGCTTCGTGCTGAACCAGGTGCTGGCCAGCACCGAGCTGCCCTTGACCCACCTGCGTTAATTGCCTGCGCCAGCAAGCGTATAATCGGACGCTCAACCCGCCTGGAGAACACCGATGGATCCCGCCGTATTCGAAGAGTGGATGATGATCATCCTGGTCACCGTGTTGATCGGTTTCATGGGTTTCATCGTCTGGGACCTGGCGAAAAAGTCCAAGGCCGGGCGGTTCGGGACGCTGATCCTGTTCTTCGTGCTGGGCCTGGGGGTGCTGGCCTTTATCATCAAGAGCGTGGTGGTGGGGTTTCTCGAAGGGGTGTAGAACATTCAGGGCCATTCGCGGGCACGCCCGCTCCCACAGGTCTGGCGCTGCACTTGAGGGCTGCACCATACCTGTGGGAGCGGGCGTTCCCGCGAATAGGCCCTTGAACTGGACTAAAGCTTGGCGGCCACTTCGCGCCAGCAGCCCTGTTCCAACCCATCCAGCGCCCAGTCGCCAATCCGCACCCGCACCAGGCGCAAGGTCGGCAACCCCACCGCCGCCGTCATCCGCCGCACCTGGCGGTTACGCCCTTCGCGAATAACCAGCTCCAGCCAGCTGGTCGGCACGCTCTTGCGAAAACGCACCGGCGGGTTGCGCGGCCACAGCGCCGGCTCGTCCAGGCGCCGCGCCTCGGCCGGCAAGGTCGGCCCATCGTTCAGTTCCACACCATCGCGCAAGCGCTGCAACTGCTCCTCGCTCGGCTCCCCCTCCACCTGAACCCAATAAGTCTTGGCAAGCTTGTGCTTCGGGTCGGCAATGCGCGCCTGCAGGCCGCCATCGTTGGTCAGCAGCAACAGGCCTTCACTGTCGCGATCCAGCCGCCCGGCCGGGTACACGCCGGGGATGTCGATGTAGTCCTTGAGCGTCGCGCGCCCGTCGCCGTCGCTGAACTGGGTCAGCACGTCGAACGGTTTGTTGAACAGGATCAGGCGCGGCTCGGCCGGTGGCGCCTTGGGCTGGCGACGCGGGCCGGTGGCAGGCCGCGCCTGGGGGCGGCGCGGCTTGGAACGGGGTGGCAGTGACATGGATCCTCAGCGGAACGGCGGCTCATCGAAACTGCGCAGTTTACGCGAGTGCAGCGAGTTGAGCTCAGTGCGCAGCAAGTCGAGGGCGGCAATGCCGATCTTCAGATGCTGGCTGACCGCCCGGTTATAGAAGGCGTTGGCCGAACCCGGCAGCTTGATCTCGCTGTGCAGCGGTTTGTCGGACACGCACAGCAAGGTGCCGTACGGCACGCGCAAGCGGTAACCCTGGGCGGCAATGGTACCGCTTTCCATGTCCACGGCCACGGCACGCGACAGGTTGATCAGCGGCCGCTCCTGGGCCCAGCGCAGCTCCCAGTTGCGGTCGTCGTAGGTCAGCACGGTGCCGGTGCGCAGGCGCTTCTTCAGCTGTTCGCCACGCTCGCCGGTGACCTGCGCGGCGGCTTCCTGCAAGGCCAGCTGCACTTCGGCAAGGGCCGGAATCGGGATGTTCGGCGGCACCACCCGGTCGAGAATGCCGTCACGGCGCATGTAGGCGTGTGCCAGCACATAATCGCCGATGGTCTGCGACTGCCGCAGGCCGCCGCAGTGGCCGATCATCAGCCAGCAGTGCGGGCGCAGCACGGCCAGGTGGTCGGTGATGTTCTTGGCATTGGACGGGCCGACGCCGATGTTGACCAGCGTGACGCCGTCGCCGTCGGCGGCGATCAGGTGATACGCCGGCATCTGGTAGCGGTGCCAGACCACGCTGGCCACCAGGGCCTGGATTTCACCGTGGTCCATGCCCTTTTCGATGACCACGTTGCCCGGCAGCACCATGCGCACGAAGCGCGGGTCGTCACGCAACTGGTCGAGGCCGTGGCTGATGAACTGGTCGACATAGCGGTGATAGTTGGTCAGCAGGATCCACGGCTGCACATGGCGCCAGTCGCTGCCGGTGTAGTGCACCAGGCGGCGCAGCGAGAAGTCGACCCGCGCGGCATCGAACAGCGCCAGCGGCAGGGTTTCGGCACTGCCCCAGTCATACAGGCCGTCGGCGATGTTGTCGGTGGCAGCCGACAGGTCGGTGCTGGGGAACACCCGCGCCAGCTGCGCGGCGGTGATGCCGCTGCCGGCCAGTTCGTCGCCCTGGTCGACCACGTAGGGGTAAGGGATGTTCTGTTCGCTGACGCCGACCTCTACCGTGACGGTGTAGTCGTGCATCAGCGGGCGCAGTTGCTCCAGCAGATAGCCACGGAAAGCAGCCGGCTGGGTGATGGTGACACTGTAGGTACCGGCCACCTGGACCTTGGCGTAAGCCCGCGTGGTGGCGGCGACTTCACCGTGGCTGTAGTAGGTCAGGCGCAGCGCCGGGTAGCGGAACAGGTCGCGCTCTTCGACGCCTGGCTCGGTACGGTCCTTCAGGTAACGCTTGAGGGCCTGGCTAAGGGCCCCGGTGGCCTGGTCATGCAGGGCCGCCAGACGGTCGACGGCCTGTTCGGGGGTATCAACGACTACAAAAGCTTGGCTCACACTGTGCTTCCTGTCTGGACATGCATGTGAACCATCTTGCCTGCCTTCTTGGCTAAATACACCCCCATTGATCGGTGTTGCATCCATTCGCGGGCACGCCCGCTCCCACAGGATCTTCACTGCCCTCAAGTACAACGCAGTACCTGTGGGAGCGGGCGTGCCCGCGAAGAAGCGAGCTCAGTTCGCCCAGGCTGGCGTCGCCCTGGCCACCAATGCCTCCACATCCACACCCCGCGGCAACGCCCCATACACGCGCCCGCCCCCCGTCAAGCGGCTGTCGATAAATGCATCACTCACCACCGCATTGCCCGCCTCAAGCAACAGCTTGGCCTGCAGCGCCAGGGCAATATCCTCGGTCAGCTGCCGCGCGCGGTACTGCATGTCGCCAGTGTCGGCAAACGCCCCCTTGAGGTTACCGATATGCGCCGCCAGGCGCGGGTCCCCGTGCCCATCGCCCAGCTCGGCGAACAGCGCATCGAGCACGCCCGGCTCCTTGGACAAGGCCCGCAGCACGTCCAGGCACTGCACATTGCCCGAGCCTTCCCAAGTCGAGTTGACCGGCGCTTCGCGGTACAGCCGTGGCAGGATGCTGTCTTCCACATAACCTGCCCCGCCCAGGCACTCGGCTGCCTCGTTGATCATGGCCGGCGCGCGTTTGCAGATCCAGTACTTGCCCACCGCCGTGACCAGCCGGGCGAAATGCGCCTGCTGCGGGTCTTCCAGCTGCTCCAGCGCCTGCCCCATGCGCAGGCTCAGGGCCAGCGCGGCCTCGCTTTCCAACGCCAGGTCGGCCAGCACGTTCTGCATCAACGGCTGCTCGCTCAGCAGCCGCCCGCCGACCTTGCGGTGTGCGCAATGGTGGGTCGCCTGGGTCAGCGCCTGGCGCATCAGGGCGCTGGAGCCGACCATGCAGTCGAAGCGGGTCATGGCCACCATTTCGATGATGGTCGGCACGCCCCGCCCTTCTTCCCCGACCATCCACGCCAGGGCACCGCGGAATTCCACCTCGCTGGAGGCGTTGGAACTGTTGCCCAGCTTGTTCTTCAGGCGCTGGATATAGAACTGGTTGCGGCTGTCGTCGGGGCGGTGACGCGGCAGCAGGAAGCAGCTCAGGCCTTTTCCGGTCTGGGCCAGGGTCAGAAAGGCATCGCACATCGGCGCCGAGCAGAACCACTTGTGCCCGACCAGTTCGTAGGGCTGCCCCGGGCCCGCGGCGCCGACTGGATAAGCCCGGGTGGTGTTGGCCCGTACATCGGTGCCGCCCTGCTTCTCGGTCATGGCCATGCCCAGGGTGACCCCGGCCTTGTGGCGGTCGCCGACGTTACGCGGGTCGTACTCGCAGGCGAGGATTTTCGGCAGCCAGTATTCGGCCAGCTCGGGTTGCAGCCGCAGCGCTGGCACGGCAGCGAAAGTCATGGTCAGCGGGCAGCCGGTACCGGCCTCGGCCTGGCTGTGCAGGTAGGTCATCGAAGCCCGCGCCACATGGGCGCCGGGGCGGGGTTCGGCCCATGGCAGCGACGGCAGGCCGTGCTCGACGGCAGTGCGCATCAGTTCGTGATAGGCGGGATGGAACTCGACCAGGTCGATGCGATGGCCGTAGCGGTCGTGGCTGCTGAACTCCGGCTTGTGCGCATTGGCCAGGAAGCCCGCCTGCATCAGCGGGCCACCGGCCAGGGCACCGTAGGCATCAATCCGCGATTCGGCCCAACCCGCACCGAAACGCCGCGACCATTCCTGTAGCGGAATGTCGAGGCGGTACAGGTTGGCACCGTCGAGGGGCGGTGGCTGGTTGGTGACTTCGTGGGTTTCAGCGTACTGGTGCAGGTTCATCGGGGGCTCCTGGATCCGGGTAGCTTGAGAGCCCCAGTGAAGCACTCCCTGTGAGTCAGTCAAAGTGACATTAATGACTAAACATGTGGTGCGGGGCGCATGTCTTGAGCATGCGTCAGGGCTGACAGGTGTTCGCCCTCACCCAATCCCCCGCCTTACTTCCCGGCAGTCAACGCGTTGTAGCTGGTCATCAGATTGCGATAATCCGGAATGTGGTTGGAGCACAGCGCCGCCAACCCTTCCACATCATTGCGCCAGTCGCGGTGCAGCTCACAGGCCACGCCGAACCAGGTCATCATTTGCGCGCCAGCGCGGCTCATGCGGTCATGCGCCGCATCACGGGTCATTTCATTGAAAGTCCCGGAAGCATCAATAACCAAAAACACCTCGAACTCTTCCTCCAAAGCCGACAGCGCCGGAAACGCCACGCAAACCTCGGTCACCACGCCCGCAATGATCAGCTGCTTCTTGCCAGTCGCCTTCACCGCCTTGACGAAGTCTTCGTTGTCCCAGGCGTTGATCTGGCCTGGGCGGGCGATGTACGGGGCGTCCGGGAACAGTTCCTTCAGCTCTGGCACCAGCGGGCCGTTGGGGCCTTGTTCGAAGCTGGTGGTGAGGATGGTCGGCAGGTTGAAGAACTTGGCCAGATCAGCCAGGGCCAGCACGTTGTTCTTGAACTTGTCCGGCTCGATGTCACGCACCAGCGACAGCAGGCCAGCCTGGTGGTCGACCAGCAGTACGGCGGCGTCGTCTTTATTCAGGCGGTTGTAGGTGAATTTGCTCATGGTCCGTGCTCCTAAGGGTTTTGATCTTTTCATTAAGTTGGGTGTTTCGCGTTGATGGGAGAAGATTAAAACCATCACCTTTGGAGCGGTAGATAGTGGTTTTTGGCTTTTACGTTCTGTTTTGTGAACGATGGATTGGTGCTGGATTTGCTGGCCTCTTCGCGGGTTCACCCGCGAAAGGGCCGGCACTGCCGTCAAAAAAACATGTAGTCCAAATCTGTATCTCTTGTAGGGCTCCTCCCAAAGCCTCCCCACCCCGAAAATACCCGCCCACAGCCTGCTAGGTTCCTGGCTCCCACCTTAAAAAAAGAGGCGAGCCATGAGCATGCGCATGAACATCTTCGGCCGATATCAAGGCCTGGACGGCGACGAAACCACCACCGGCGCCATCTGCATTGCCAGCCAGGCCAGGGGCCGCGTGCATGGCCGCAACTGGCTGCTGCAAGGCGACCCGACCACACCCTGCCCGCTATGTGGACAAGCGGGCACTATCGTCGAGGGCGAAGCCCGCTGGCGGCAGGATGGCATTCCCACGGCGATGGACGGGGCACTGGTGCAATGCGGGTGCCCACAGGGCAGCAATCGCGTAGTTGCAAATGGGTTCGCACCATCAGCGTCGCGCAGGGCACCGGCACCTGAACCTGTTCGCGAGGCACCCGCGCAGGCCCAGACGGCAAGCCCGATAAGAAGTACCTATCAGCCTGAAGTGGCTCAGCCCTCGCCTTCTCCACAAGGCATGGAACCCGGCTTCTACATCGTTCCGCGTTGCATGACGTATCAGGAAGTACTGGCAGAACTGGGCGCGCCGCAGGCCAACCTGCCTCGGTCAATTCTGGAGCGGCTGAACCCGACCTATCAGCAGGGGTTCAAGGCGGGTGAGATATTTGTCATTGGTGATGGTTTAAGACGCCCGGTGTGCACTCGGGAAGAGCTCTATGCGATGAGTGCGGCGAAGCAGGCGCGGGAGGACCTGGCAGACCTCACCCCGGAAGAAGCTAACTTCATGATGCGTCACTTGCCTGAAATAGCGGGGTTGCTGAGCAGTACCAGTTTGGCAATGGGGGTGAGTGGCGCCATGATGGCTCAGGTTCTGGATGATCTTAGTGCGACGTTGCGCAAGATCGAAGTGCTGCACCAGCATCAGTTTTCCAAGCATGGTCATCTACGTAGTCCGGAGTTTTTTGCTGAACGTAGAAAGCTACTCAGAAAATTGGATGCGCAGCTGAAGGTGGGCTTTCTTAACAAGCACATGAACCTCGGAAGCCATGACAGATTACGAGGCGACCTAGGCATTTCCTCAAAAAGCCTAGTACATCACTGGAGCAAGGCCGGAGCACCAGGCGGCATCCCTGGATATTCAACGCACCTAGACAAGTTGAAACGCTTGTCTAACCACCTAAGAAAAGGTGGATATGTAGGGCTGGCAATCGGTGCTGGGTCGTCTTGGCTGAAAGCTCAAGAAGCATGTAGATCAGGCAATACTCAATCCTGCAGAAAAATAAGATTTACTGAGGTAGGCAATTTTTCAGGTGGCCTTGCATTAGGTACCGCTTCGGGAGCAGCTGGAAAAGCGATAGCAGGCTTTGCCTGCGTTAGCCTTGGGGCCATAAGTGGAGCAGCATGTGCCATTGCAATCGTCGGCGCTAGTTCATACGCTGGGAGCGTAGCTGGCATGAGCATCGGTGAGTATATAGGGGAAGAACTCTATGAATTAACCGAACATGAATGAATTTCTTGAGTCTCTCTGGGGTTTGGGATTTCTGGCCATGCCTTTTGCGCTCTTTTTCGCAGGGCTTTCAATGACGGCGCAACTCGCTTATCTGCCTAATTACCGGAAACTCCAGCACGCTTTAAGAAGAAGTGAGCACTTGAAAAGAGTCGCGCTTTGGTGGGGGGAACGTAGCTTTTACTCCCGGGTATCAGTCGTTGCCACATTGAGTGGCATCGCGTTAAACCCTGAATATTTTCTGAAACGAGGGCTTCTCGATCCAGATGATGCCTCAAACTTTCCAGCAAGCTTGAGAAAGAAGATGCGCATTGTATTTCTATTACTACTGGTAGCATTTATTTGGTCGCTGCTAGCCGCCATCCTGATCAAATTGAAGCGCATACAATTCTGGAGCTAAATTAAATCTAAGTGCAACTCATGAATAGACCGAGCATTGCAAGCACCCGATTAGATCAAAACAGCGCCATTCCAAAAAGCAACGACCTTACTGCAAGAACTGTCACGCCACGATTTTGAGGCTTTCAAAATGATTGATCATCTTGACGTAAAGCTAAGACTACTCCTGCTAGGCACGCCAATCTGCCTAGCCTTAATTGGGTTTGTATCTGACATTCACATCGCGTGCTCTCGCCAATATAAAGTAATGACCTCAGCGCTCCAACGGAGCGCATGCCTTCCATATGCGACTGCCATGTGGGGAGAGAAAAAAATAGGCTCCAGAATTCTAGTTATTTCTGTAATCGCTGGCGCCCTTGGGTCCCCCGCCTCAAGCATTCGCAGTGGGCTATTGGATGAGCAAGACCACTTACAATTCCCTAAGAATTTAAGAAAGAAAATACTCATTGCATCTTCGCTAAACACTATTGGAGTTGCATGGGTAGCGATATATTACCTAATGAAGCTTATGAAATGAGAAACCACCCACATAAATCAATCGAACATAGATTTCGAAATATTGGACGGCACCGGATACGCCGCTGATCGCGGGCACGCCCGCTCCCACAGGAGTTGTGCATAACTTGGACGATGTGCGATCCCTGTGGGAGCGGGCATGCCCGCGAAAGGGCCGGTGCAGCCAAACAAAACTCAGCGCATCAAACCCAGCTCGGCATCATCCAGCAGCGCCTTGGCCATGGCTGCGAAGTAGTGCGAAGCCCACATCATTTGCTGGTCGCCATCCATCAAACCGGTCAGCGACAAGTCCCGCGCATAGCCCATCAGCTCCGAGGCCTGCTCACGGGCGCTGCGACAGGGGATGCCCTCGGCAATGCGGAACAGTGGATGGGTTTGGCCTTCGCCTTGGTAGAAGTAGGTAACGCCAGGGGTGGTTTTGGTTTCGTCGTTCATGAGTTCGGCACCATGGAGATATGTGCCACCCGTCCGTTTCCACACATAGGGGTGACAGCTGCACACGGGGTGGAAAACCAGGCATGGTGCGAACCCGGTAGGCCCAAAGGCCTCCCGCGTACAGCTGTCGTAACGACACGCACCATAGGTCTTGCCAGGTTTCCACACCCGATCGCTGAACCGTCAGCGACTGGAAAAGCCTAGAGCGCGGGATTTGCAGGAACAATCAGACGCGTGTCGACAGAGGTTGTAGGGTATTTCGCAGGGGATGGAGTTGCCAGTGCTGAAGCGTAGGAAGAGTCTGGCGTTGTTGTAGGAGTTCAGGTGCGGTCAGAGCATGTCCTGGGGGCCGCTTGCGGCCCTTCGCGGGCATGCCCGCTCCCACAGGGATCGCGCATTGCCCGAACTCAGCACCAAACCTGTAGGAGCGGGCGTGCCCGCGAAGGGCTGCAAAGCAGCCCCAACAAAGCCTGCGAAAATCTCTAAAGCGACCGTCGCGTCTGCAGAACATTCGATGCCATCTGCATCTGCGCAATAGCCATGTTCAAACTCAACTCGAACCGGCTCCCCAACCCCCGCGTCGACTCATGCGACAACCGTGCACCCAGCAATTCCCCCATCTGCCGGCAGATCGACAAACCAATCCCCAGCCCGCCATAACGCCGGGTCATCGAGCCATCGACCTGGAAGAAGCGCTGGTACAGGGTCGCCTGATCGAGGTCATCGAAGCCGATACCGCTGTCGCTGACCATGAAGGTCAGCGCCAGGTCGTCAGGCCCCACCCGGCGCCCGCGCACCTGGATCATCACCCCGCCCTGGTGGGTGAACTTCAAACCGTTGTCCACCAGGCACCCCAGGCAGCGGGCCAGCTTCTGAGCATCGCCCAGCAACCCGTCCGGCACATCGGCCGGGATGTCCAGGCTCAGGTACAAGCCTTTGCCCAAAGCCTGCCCGGCATAACCGGCACGCACGCCCTGCAGCAGGTCACGCAGGCTGAATGGCGCCGGCTGCGCGCGCAGCCGGCCGGCCTGCAGTTCGGACAGGGTAAGAATGGCATCGACCATATCCATCATGCCCTGGGCCGAGCCCACCGCCGTGCGGTGGTACTGGGCCATCTCGGCCTCCATCGGCAGGGTATGCATCAGCTCCAGCGAGCCGATCACACCATTCATCGGCGTGCGCAGTTCATGGGTCACGCTGGCCAGGAACTCGTCTTTCAGCCGGTTGCTCCTGGCCAGTTGCAGGTTCAGTTGTTCCAGCGTGCGCCCGGTGTCTCGCAAGGTCTGCGCCTGCTGCTCGCGCAGGCTGTTGATGCGGTCGGCCAGCGCCAGCGACAGCAAGGCCACCTCCAGCGCCGACCCCAGCTGGCTGGCATACATGGTGATGAACACGTTCGGCAGGTAGCCCAGCACCATCAGGGTGTTGACCAGGCCACCAAGCAGGAATGCCGTCCAGGCGATGATGAACCAGCGTGCCACGCGCAAGCCACGCCACCAGGCGTACAGCCCGGCAGCGAAGATGCTCACGGTAAACAGCAACGCCAGCACCGTGGCCATGCGCAGGGCGACGCCGTAGGGCATGCTCACCGCCAGCACCATGGCCATCGCGCCACCCAGCATCAGCAGCTGCAGCAGCCGGTCGAAACCACGGCTGATGCTGCCCAGTTGCAGGAAATGCCGGGCGAACTGGCAGCCGAACAGGCCAGCGGCCCCGATGAACAACGGCGTCGAAGCATTCGCCCACCACGGGCTGTCCGGCCAGAAGTAGGCCACACCGGCGCCATTCACCGACACCTGGTAAAAGCCGAACGAGGCGATATAGAGGATGTAGTAGAGGTAGCTGACGTCGCGCACGCTGAGGTAGATGAACAGGTTGTACACCAGCATCACCAGCAGCACGCCGTAGATCATCCCCAGCACATACAGGCGCGTGGGCTGCTCCTCCATGTAGGCCTGGGCGGACCACAGCGCCAGCGGCGCCTGCACCGAACCCTGGCTGTGCAGGCGCAGGTAGGCAGTGGTCACCTGGCCAGGCGGCAGCTGCAGTTCGAACAGGTAGTTGTTCTGCAGGATCTGCCGGCTTTGGTAGGGCAAGGCGTCGCCGGTGCGCCGGGCCAGGCGGTAACTGCCACTGCTGTCGGGCAGGTACAGCTCGAGGTGGTCCAGCGGCGGATAGGCCAGTTCCAGTAGCCATTGCCGTGGGGCGGCGCCGGGCGCGGCGACAGGGCGCAGTTCGACCTTGAGCCAGAACACCGATGTGGAATAACCGGCGTTCAGCACGTCTTCATGGTGGGGGCGAAAATGCTTGGCGAACCCAGGGGCACTGACCTGGGCGATGCTGGCACTGCCATCGAGGTCTTCATAAACCTGCATGGCCTTGCCCAGCGGAAGATGCCGCGTAGCGTCGTCGAAATCGACTGCCCCGGCCAGCACGGGCAGCAAGCCCAGAAGCACAATCAGCAAATAGCGCATACAGCCCCAGCATGGCCTGTCCGGTCGAGTCGCGGTTGCCTCCCATCCGTTTGAGACGACACGATCCGGCAGAACCCGTTTGTAGAGTTATCCGAGCACTCTAGCATAGCTTCGCAACCTGGCAATCGACCATATCCAATCACAAAGAAAAGGCTCTAAATCAATGCTTTCAGAAATTAAACCGGTAAAAAACTGACCTTATGATCAACAAAACTCGTTTGTAGGACGATCCGCCCAAACAGGATTGGTGGTAAGCTCGCCGACCATGAATACCTACAGCTCCCGCCCCGTTGTCCTCTGTCTCTCCGGCCACGACCCCAGTGGCGGCGCCGGCCTGCAGGCAGATATCGAAGCCCTGATCGCCCAAGGCTGTCACGCCGCACCCGCAGTGACCGCCCTGACCGTGCAGGATACCGTCAACGTTTCCGACTTCCGCGTGCTCGACCGCGAGTGGGTGCTGGCCCAGGCCAACGCCGTGCTGGCCGACTCCACGGTGGCCGCCGTCAAGCTCGGCATGCTCGGTTCGATCGAAATGGTCGACACCGTCGCCGAACTGCTGGCCGCCCACCCGCACCTGCCACTGGTCTGCGACCCGGTGCTGCGTGCCGGTGGTGGTGGCCGCCTGGGCAAGGACGAAGTGGGCTACGCCCTGCGCGAACGCCTGCTGCCGCTGGCGACCATCGCCACGCCGAACCTGCCCGAAGCCCGCATCCTTGCCGAACTGCCCGAAGGCACCGCCGACGAGTGTGCCGAGAAACTGTTGCCGTTCTGTAGACACCTGCTGATTACCGGCGGTCACGGCGACGAAGACGAAATTCACAACCGCCTGTACAGCCGCGACGGCCAGCACCACACCTGGACCTGCCAGCGCCTGCCGGGCAGCTACCACGGCTCGGGCTGCACCCTGGCCAGCGCCCTCGCCGGCCGCCTGGCCCTCGGCGAGCAGCTGGAAAGCGCCGTCCGCAGCGCCCTGGACTACACCTGGCGCACCCTGCGTGACGCCGAACAGCTGGGCAAGGGCCAGTTCGTGCCGCGTCGCCTGCCGCTGGATTTCTGCTCCTGACACGAGGCCTCCAATGAAGCTACGCGGTCTGTACGCCATCACCGACAGCCAGCTGCTCGCTGGCCGTTTCCTGTCCCATGTCGAGGCGGCACTGGAAGGCGGCGTGTGCCTGCTGCAGTACCGCGACAAAAGTGACGACGCGGCGCGCCGCCTGCGTGAAGCCGAAGGGCTGCTGAAGCTCTGCGAGCGCTACGGCACCCAACTGCTCATCAACGACGACGCCGAACTGGCCGCGCGCCTGGGCGTCGGCGTGCACCTGGGCCAGACCGACGGCCCGCTGACCCCGGCCCGCGCATTGCTCGGCCGCCAGGCGATCATCGGTTCCACCTGCCACGCCAGCCTCGAACTGGCCGCCCAGGCTGCCAGCGAAGGCGCCAGCTACGTGGCCTTTGGCCGCTTCTTCAATTCCGTCACCAAGCCGGGTGCACCTGCTGCCAACATCGAACTGCTGGAGCAGGCCCGTGCCCAGGTGAAACTGCCGATCGCGGTGATCGGCGGCATTACCCTCGACAACGCCGCCCCGCTGGTCGCCCATGGCGCCGACCTGCTGGCGGTGATCCACGGCCTGTTCGGTGCCGACAGCGCGCAGGAAGTCACCCGCCGCGCCCGCGCCTTCAACGCCTTGTTCGCATCCTGATTCGAGAGAACCCCCATGTCCCGTTCCGAAGCCCTGTTCGCCCAAGCCCAGAAGCACATCCCCGGTGGCGTCAACTCGCCGGTCCGCGCTTTCAAGAGCGTTGGCGGCACGCCGCTGTTCTTCAAGCATGCCGAAGGCGCCTACGTCGTTGACGAGGATGACAAGCGCTACGTCGACTACGTCGGCTCCTGGGGCCCGATGATCCTCGGCCACGGCCACCCGGAGGTACTGGACTCGGTACGCAGGCAGCTGGAGCACGGCCTGTCCTATGGTGCCCCGACCGCCATGGAAACCGAGATGGCCGACCTGGTCTGCTCGCTGGTGCCGTCCATGGAGATGGTGCGCATGGTCAGCTCGGGCACCGAAGCCACCATGAGCGCCATCCGCCTGGCCCGTGGCTACACCGGCCGTGACGCCATCATCAAGTTCGAAGGCTGCTACCACGGCCACTCCGACAGCCTGCTGGTAAAAGCCGGCTCCGGCCTGCTGACCCAGGGCGTGCCGAGCTCGGCGGGCGTGCCGGCGGACTTCGCCAAGCACACCCTGACCCTGCCGTTCAACGACATCGCCGCCGTCGAGAAAACCCTGGCCGAAGTCGGCCAGACCGTAGCCTGCATCATCGTCGAGCCGGTAGCCGGCAACATGAACTGCGTACCGCCGGCGCCAGGCTTCCTCGAAGGCCTGCGCGAGCAGTGCGACAAGCACGGCGTGGTGTTGATCTTCGACGAAGTGATGACCGGTTTCCGCGTTTCGCTCGGCGGCGCCCAGGGCCACTACGGCATCAAGCCGGACCTGTCGACCTTCGGCAAGATCGTCGGTGGCGGCATGCCGGTCGGCTGCTTCGGCGGCAAGCGTGAAATCATGGGCTGCATCGCCCCGCTCGGCCCGGTCTACCAGGCCGGTACCCTGTCGGGTAACCCGCTGGCCATGGCCGCCGGCCTGACCACCCTGAAGCTGATCAGCCGCCCGGGCTTCCACGCCGAGCTGACCGACTACACCAGCCGCATGCTCGACGGCCTGCAACAGCGCGCCGATGCTGCTGGCGTACCGTTCGTCACCACCCAGGCCGGTGCCATGTTCGGCCTGTACTTCAGCGGTGCCGACGACATCGTCACCTTCGAAGACGTGATGGCCAGCGATGCCGAGCGCTTCAAGCGCTTCTTCCACCTGATGCTCGATGGTGGCGTGTACCTGGCGCCGAGCGCATTCGAGGCCGGCTTCACCTCCATCGCCCACGGCGACAAGGAGCTGCAGATCACCCTGGATGCTGCTGAAAAGGCTTTTGCAGCCCTGAAGTAATGCAGTGTCTGTACCGGCCCTTTCGCGGGTAAACCCGCTCCCACAGGGACTGCGCACCCGTGAAAGCGGTGCGGTCCCTGTGGGAGCGGGTTCACCCGCGAAGAGGCCGGTACAGGCAACAAATACCCATGCACAATCAGCTGACTTCCCCAACCAAGCAGAAATTCGAGTAAAACTTTGTAAGGTTGGCGCTGCTTATCCCATAATGTGCCACCAGAGACATTGGCCGCAGCTTTGCAGAGGTAAGTCGATCCCCATGAACCGCACCGGCCGCGCCCTGACCCTGGGCTGCCTGTTGCTTCTTCAGCCCCTGCTGGCCCTGGCGGAGGGCGGTAACTCGTTGCTCATTCCGGCGACGGGCCGCTGCACCTTGAATGTCCAGCCTGAAGACCTGGCAAACGCCCTCAAGGCTTGTGAGCAGACGGCAACGGCGGGGGATGCCCAGGCGCAATTCGAACTGGGCGAGTACTACTACACGCAAACGCCGAAAAACCTGGGCAAAGCCCTGAACTGGTTCGAAAAGGCCTCGCTGCAAGGCCATGCCGAGGCCCAGTACCGCCTGGGCGCCATGTTCTTCCATGGCGAAGGGGTCAAGGCCAACAATGTGCAGGCCTACATCCTGCTGAAGATGGCCGCGGTCAACGGCGCCGAGGATGCGCTGGACATGGCCGACGAAGTGACCGAGCAAATGCCCCGCGACGAACTGGAGCATGCCACCCAGGTGCTCGGCCAGATTTTCCGCAAGTACCTGCTGGAACTGCAGAACGCCGAAGGGCGCACGCCGTTCTCGCCACTCCCCTGAGGGTTACTTTTCCGGCATCGGCATGGGGAACGGCATCACATTGCCGCCGCCCTTGGCTTCGCTGATCTTCGCCGTGCCCAGGCGCTCCACCTCGTCGATGCGCACGATCGAGTGCATCGGCACGAAGCTGCGGATCACCCCATCGAACTGGCTCTTGAGCTTCTCCTCGCTCGGATCCACCACCAGCTGCGAACGCTCGCCGAACACGAACTCCTCGATTTCCAGGAACCCCCACAGGTCGCTCTGGTAGATCTGCTTGGCATACATCTCGAAGACCTGCCCCTGGTTGAGGAAGATCACTTTATAGATGGCAGGTTCGCGTTTGCTCATGTTCGTCGGGATAACACATGCGTAAGAAAAGGCGGGCATCATAGCAGACAGGTTTGCTGATCTGTGTTGCCTGTCCCGGCCTCATCGCCGGCAAGCCAGCTCCCACAGGTACTGCGCAAGCTTCAGGCCTGTGCAGTATCTGTGGGAGCCCGGCTTGCCGGCGATAGGGCCGGAACAGGCCATACATACCGTTGAACGTTTCAGTGCTTTCGCCACTGCCATTCAAGGGTTATTCTTGAGTTCACATCCATTGCCGTCGAGCGGCTAAAAACGACCTTGAACGCACCCATACAACCCCATCGTTTCATCCTCGAACCTTTCGAGGCCCACCGTTTCGCCAACTTGTGCGGCCAGTTCGACGAGCACCTGCGCCTGATCGAACAGCGCCTGGCCATCGAGATCCGCAACCGCGGCAATCAGTTCGAGCTGATCGGCGAACCCAAGACCACCTCCGCTGCCGAACAACTGCTGCGCCGTCTCTACCGCGAGACCAAGGCCAGCGACCTGTCGCCGGAAACCGTGCACCTGTACCTGCAGGAATCGACCGTCGAGAACATCGACAACCCGGCCGTCAACGAGGTCAGCGTGTCGCTGCGCACGCGCAAGGGCAACATCCGCCCGCGCGGGGTCAACCAGCAACGCTACGTCAAGGAAATCCTGGCCAACGACATCAACTTCGGCATCGGCCCGGCCGGTACCGGCAAGACCTACCTGGCCGTGGCCTGCGCCGTGGACGCGCTGGAACGCGAACAGGTGCGCCGTATCCTGCTGGTGCGCCCGGCGGTCGAGGCGGGCGAAAAGCTCGGCTTCCTGCCCGGCGACCTGGCCCAGAAGATCGACCCGTACCTGCGCCCGCTGTACGACGCCCTGTACGAAATGCTCGGCTTCGAACACGTGGCCAAGCTGATCGAGCGCCAGGTGATCGAGATCGCCCCACTGGCCTACATGCGTGGCCGCACCCTGAACAACAGCTTCATCATCCTCGACGAGAGCCAGAACACCACGCTGGAACAGATGAAGATGTTCCTCACCCGTATCGGCTTCGGCTCCACCGCGGTCATCACCGGTGACATCACCCAGGTCGACCTGCCCCGTGGCACCAAGTCGGGCCTGGCGCACGTCATCGAGGTGCTGAGGGACGTTCCGGGGATCAGCTTCACCCACTTCCAACCCAAAGATGTGGTTCGTCACCCACTGGTGCAGCGCATTGTCGAGGCCTACGACCGCTTCGATGCCCGCCAGGCCAAGCCCGAGGCGCCCGGCAAAGATGCTTGAACTCGATATTCAACGGGCCACGGATGCTGCCGCCCCGGATGACACCGCCTTTCGCCGCTGGTGCGAACTGGCACTGCGCCAGCGCAGCGCCGATTCGGAAATGACCATTCGCCTGGTCGACGAAGCCGAAGGCCGCGAGCTGAACCACACCTACCGGCACAAGGACTACGCGACCAATGTGCTGTCGTTCCCGGCCGACGTCCCCGACGACCTGCTCGATATCCCGCTGCTGGGCGACCTGGTGATCTGCGTGCCGGTGGTCGAGCGCGAAGCCGCCGAACAGGGCAAGTCGCTGGAAGCGCACTGGGCACACCTGGTCATCCACGGTTGCCTGCACCTGCTCGGCTACGACCACATCGAAGATGAGGAAGCCGAGGAAATGGAAGGCCTGGAACGGGAATTGCTGGCAGAACTGGGTCATCCCGACCCGTACGCCGACGATGAAACCGACACCATCACACACTGATACACGAAGGATCACGAGAACCGCCATGAGCGAAGATCGATCGAGCAACGGGCAGAAGTCCTGGCTGGGTAAACTGACCCAGGCTTTTGCCCATGAGCCGAAAAACCGCCAGCAACTTCTTGAACTGCTGCGCGAAGCCCATCAGAACAAACTGCTGGACAGCGAAGCGCTGACCATCGTCGAAGGCGCCATCCAGGTGGCCGACCTGCAGGTTCGCGACATCATGGTGCCGCGTTCGCAGATGATCAGCATCAAGGCCAGCCAGTCGCCCCGCGAGTTCCTGCCGGCAGTGATCGACGCCGCGCACTCGCGCTACCCGGTGATCGGCGAAAGCCACGACGATGTGCTCGGGATCCTGCTCGCCAAGGACCTGCTGCCGCTGATCCTCAAGGAGAATGGCGACAGCTTCAACATCAAGGACCTGCTGCGCCCGGCCACTTTCGTGCCCGAGTCCAAGCGCCTGAACGTGCTGCTGCGCGAGTTCCGCGCCAACCATAACCACATGGCCATCGTCATCGACGAGTACGGCGGCGTGGCCGGCCTGGTCACCATCGAGGACGTGCTGGAGCAGATCGTCGGCGACATCGAGGACGAGCACGATGTCGAGGAAGACAGCTACATCAAGCCGCTGCCCAGCGGTGACTTCCTGGTCAAGGCGCTTACCCCGATCGAGAACTTCAACGAGTTCTTCGACAGCGAATTCTCCGATGACGAGTTCGACACGGTCGGCGGCCTGGTGATGAGCGCCTTCGGTCACCTGCCCAAGCGCAACGAAACCACCGAGATCGGCCCTTACAAGTTCCGTATTCTCAATGCCGACAGCCGGCGGATACACTTGCTGCGCCTGACACCGATCACCCGTTAAGGACAAACATGCGTTGGATCACCCGCCCCGGCTGGCCCGGTAACCTGCTGGCCCTGGCGGCCGGTGCCTCCACCCTCCTGGCCCTGGCGCCGTTCGACATCTGGCCCCTGGCCGTGTTGTCCATCGCCCTGCTCTACCTTGGCCTGCGCGAGCTCAGCCCGCGCCAGGCCATGTGGCGCGGCTGGTGGTTCGGCTTCGGCCTGTACGGTGCCGGCACCTGGTGGATCTACGTCAGCATGAACACCTACGGCGGCGCCTCGCCGCTGCTGGCGATCCTGCTGCTGCTGGCGTTCTTCGCCGCCCTGGCCTGGTTCTTCGCCCTGCCCACCTGGCTTTGGGCACGCTGGTTGCGGCGCACCGAGGCGCCACTGGCCGATGCCTTGTGCTTCGCCGCCCTGTGGCTGCTGCAAGAGGCCTTCCGCGGCTGGTTCCTGACCGGTTTCCCCTGGCTCTACGCCGGCTACAGCCAGCTGGACGGCCCGCTGGCCGGCCTGGCACCGCTGGGCGGCGTGTGGCTGATTTCCTTCACCCTGGCCCTGACCGCTGCCCTGCTGTGCAACCTGCACCGCCTGCGCGCCCGCCCCTCGTTCCTGGCGGTGGGCTGCCTGCTGTTGCTGGCCCCGTGGGTGCTGGGCCTGGCGCTCAAGGGCCATGCCTGGACCAAGCCGGCGGGCGACCCGCTGAAAGTGGCGGCCATCCAGGGCAATGTCGAGCAGGACCTGAAATGGGACCCGGCACACATCGACGCGCAACTGGCGCTGTACCGTGACCTGAGCTTCAGCTCCAGGCCGGTGGACCTGCTGGTGTGGCCGGAAACCGCGGTCCCGGTGCTCAAGGACCAAGCCCAGGGCTACATCGATGTAATGGGCCGGTTCGCCGCCGAACGGCATTCGGCGCTGATCACCGGCGTGCCGGTGCGTGAAGTGGTGCACCACCAGCGCCGCTACTACAACGGCATTACCGTCACCGGTGAAGGCGATGGCACCTACCTCAAGCAGAAGCTGGTGCCGTTTGGCGAGTATGTGCCGCTGCAGGACATGCTGCGCGGCCTGATCGAGTTCTTCAACCTGCCCATGTCGGACTTCGCCCGCGGGCCGGAAGACCAGCCGCTGCTGCAGGCCAAGGGCTACCAGATTGCGCCTTACATCTGCTACGAAGTGGTCTACCCCGAATTCGCCGCTGGCCTGGCGGCCCGCAGCGACCTGCTGCTGACCATCAGCAACGACACCTGGTTCGGCACCTCGATCGGCCCGTTGCAGCACCTGCAGATGGCGCAGATGCGCGCGCTGGAAGCCGGCCGCTGGATGATCCGCGCCACCAACAACGGCGTGACCGCGCTGATCGACCCGTTTGGCCGCATTACCACGCAGGTACCGCAGTTCCAGCAGGCGGTGCTGTACGGCGAGGTGGTGCCGATGCAGAAACTGACCCCGTACCTGCAATGGCGGTCGTGGCCGCTGGCGATTGTCTGTGCATTGCTGCTGGGTTGGGCGCTGCTGGCTGGGCGCATTGCCAAGACCGTTTGAGTTTTCCTGTACCGGCCTCTTCGCGGGTGAACCCGCTCCCACAGGGACCGCACAAGCCCATGGCCTGCGGTGTACCTGTGGGAGCGGGTTCACCCGCGAAGAGGCCGGCACAGGCAACACAAGGCTCAGTAGAACAGCCGATACCCCACCAGCCCCGCCACTTCATTGAGCAACTGCCCGCTCTGCCACATCGCCCGGCTCTCCGGCAGCAACCCACCGAACGGCCGCGAATGATCGCGCCCGAGGAACCCGACCGGCGCCGGCACCACCTCGAACCCCGCCTGCTCGAAGCTCCAGCGCGAGCGCTGCATGTGCCACGCCTGGGTCACCACGACCACCCGGCGAATCCCCAATGGCTGCAACACCTTGGCCGTCAGCCGGGCATTCTCCCAGGTCGTGAGGCTGCCCTCCTCCCGCCATTTCACCTCGATGCCGAAATCTTCACGCAGGCGATCAGCCATCAACCGCGCCTCGCTCGGCGGCGTGCCATAGTGCAACCCGCCACTGGTCAGCACCGGCAAGCCCGAAGCCTTGGCCAGCCGCGCGGCGAAGCGCATGCGCTCCAGTGCCGTGGCCGTGGGCTGGTCGCTACCACCCCAGGCCGGGTCACCTCGCTCACGCCCCGCGCCCAGCACCACGATGGCATCTGCCCGGCTTGCCAGGCCGGCCCAATCGCTTACCGCCAGCGGCGCTTCCGTCTCCAGCGCACGAGCGGTTTCCTGCACCACCAGCGGCAGGCTCATCAGCCACAGGCCACCAAGGCCCACGGCAAAACACAGCGCTGCCAGCCTGGGCCGGCGGCGACGCAGCCACCACGCCACAAGCAGCAGCAGGAACAGGACGCCTGGCGGCATCAGCCATTGTTTGACGAAGAATCGGATCGGCATTGGCCACACCTCCTTGGCAGGCGTGCAGCCTAGAAGGATCGACGCCGGTCAACAAGGGTGCGGCCGGCGCCGATCGTGAGCTGTGCAAATTTTGAAGAACCGGCGCGCGATAGCCTGCGCCTGGCGTCCTGAACGGCTAGCGATGTGGCAGCGTCCTGGATCTCGCCGTGCTGGCGGGGCGTTTCTTGTCCTTGAGCCAGATGATCTTGGCCGATGTCGGCTCCGCTTGTGGGTAACTGCCGACACAGGCATTGTGGCGCTCCGGGAGGGAATCCAGGTAGGCCTTGATCAGTTCGAACTCTGCGTGGCTCAGGCCACGCAACTCCAGCTCGGCTGGCATTTCGTCGCGCAATCGCACCGAGGTCCTGGCCACTTCCAGCGCCAGGCCAAGCCGGTCGATCAGGCGTTCGTATAGCTCCGGTCTGATTGCGGGTAGCTGCGTCTCTCCCATCCGTTCACCTCATTGAAGATAAGAATATCTCCCCCCACACCTGAGCTTAGCGTCGTTGCAAAAAGCAGCCGTGTGCCGCGACCAGCGGGCATTCGCAACGAAGGTTTCCCACGATGCGCGGCGCTGCTGTATGCTACGGCGTTCACTCTAAACGACACCGGAGTGCCGGACGCAGCGAGGTTCCGCTGCCTGGAACAAGGTCTCTTCTCTCTCAGCAAAAAGTAGCCATGCACGAACAATACACGCCCCGTGATATCGAAGCCGCCGCCCAGAAGTTCTGGGACGAGCAACAATCGTTCGCTGTTACCGAACAGCCAGGCAAGGACACCTACTACTGCCTGTCGATGTTCCCGTACCCGAGCGGCAAGCTACACATGGGCCACGTGCGCAACTACACCATCGGTGACGTGATTGCCCGCTACCAGCGCATGCTAGGCAAGAACGTCCTGCAGCCGATGGGCTGGGACGCTTTCGGCATGCCCGCGGAAAACGCGGCGATGAAGAACAACGTCGCCCCGGCCAAGTGGACGTACGAAAACATCGACTACATGAAGACCCAGCTCAAGAGCCTGGGCCTGGCCATCGACTGGGCACGTGAAGTCACCACCTGCAAGCCCGACTACTACCGTTGGGAGCAGTGGCTGTTCACCCGCCTGTTCGAGAAAGGCATCATCTACCGCAAGAACGGTACCGTGAACTGGGACCCGGCGGACCAGACCGTACTGGCCAACGAGCAGGTCATCGACGGCCGTGGCTGGCGTTCGGGCGCGCTGATCGAGAAGCGCGAAATCCCGATGTACTACTTCCGCATCACCGACTATGCAGACGAGCTGCTGGAAAGCCTCGACGAGCTGCCGGGCTGGCCTGAGCAGGTCAAGACCATGCAGCGCAACTGGATTGGCAAGTCGCGCGGCATGGAAGTGCAGTTCCCGTTCGACCTGGCCAGCATCGGCCACGAAGGCACGCTCAAGGTCTTCACCACCCGTCCCGACACGCTGATGGGCGCCACCTACGTCGCCGTCGCCGCCGAACACCCGCTGGCCACCCAGGCCGCCCAGGGCAACCCGGCGCTGCAGGCGTTCATCGACGAGTGCAAGAGCGGCAGCGTTGCCGAAGCCGACATGGCCACCCAGGAGAAGAAGGGCATGGCCACTTCCCTGCTGGTCGAGCACCCGCTGACCGGCGAGAAGCTGCCGGTATGGGTCGCCAACTACGTGCTGATGCACTACGGCGATGGGGCCGTCATGGCCGTGCCGGCCCACGATGAGCGCGACTTCGAGTTCGCCCACAAGTACAACCTGCCGGTCAAGGCCGTGGTGCGCACCAGCGCTGGCGACGAAGTCGGCAACGAGTGGCTGGCCGCCTATGGCGAGCACGGCCAGCTGATCAACTCCGGCGAGTTCGACGGCCTGGACTTCGCCGGTGCCTTCGACGCCATCGAAGCCGCCCTGATCCGCAAGGAGCTGGGCAAATCGCGTACCCAGTTCCGCCTGCGCGACTGGGGTATCAGCCGCCAGCGCTACTGGGGCTGCCCGATCCCGATCATCCACTGCCCGTCCTGCGGCGACGTACCGGTGCCGGAAGACCAGCTGCCGGTCACCCTGCCGGAGAACGTGGTGCCGGACGGTGCCGGTTCGCCACTGGCGCGCATGCCTGAATTCTACGAGTGCAGCTGCCCGAAATGCGGCACCGCGGCCAAGCGCGAAACCGACACCATGGACACCTTCGTCGAGTCGTCCTGGTACTTCGCCCGCTACGCCTCGCCGAACTACGAAGGTGGCATGGTCGACCCGAAAGCGGCCAACCACTGGCTGCCGGTCGACCAGTACATCGGCGGTATCGAGCACGCCATCCTGCATCTGCTGTACGCGCGCTTCTTCCACAAGCTGATGCGTGACGAAGGCCTGGTCACCTCGAACGAGCCGTTCAAGAACCTGCTGACCCAGGGTATGGTGGTCGCCGAAACCTACTACCGTGTGGCCAGCAACGGCGGCAAGGACTGGTTCAACCCGGCCGATGTCGAAGTCGAGCGCGATGCCAAGGCCAAGATCATTGGCGCCCGCCTGAAGACCGACGGCCTGCCGGTGGAAATCGGTGGCACCGAGAAGATGTCGAAGTCGAAGAACAACGGCGTCGACCCGCAATCGATGATCGACCAGTACGGCGCCGACACCTGCCGCCTGTTCATGATGTTCGCCTCGCCGCCCGACATGAGCCTGGAATGGTCCGACTCCGGCGTCGAAGGCGCCAGCCGCTTCCTGCGCCGCGTCTGGCGCCTGGCCCAGGCCCACGTGGCCCAAGGCCTGCCGGGCAAGCTGGATGTCGCCGCCCTGGACGACGCGCAGAAGGTCATCCGCCGCGCCATCCACGCCGCCATCAAGCAGGCCAGCACCGACGTAGGCCAGTTCCACAAGTTCAACACCGCCATCGCCCAGGTGATGACCGTGATGAACGTGCTGGAAAAGGCCCCGCAGGCCACTGAACAGGACCGTGCCCTGCTGCAGGAAGGCCTCGAGGCCGTCACCCTGCTGCTGGCACCGATCACCCCGCACATCTCCCACGAGCTGTGGCAACAGCTGGGCCACCAGCAGGCCGTCATCGACGCCAGCTGGCCAGCCGTCGACGAGGCAGCCCTGGTACAGGACACCGTCACCCTGGTGGTGCAGGTCAACGGCAAGCTGCGTGGCCAGGTCGAAATGCCGGCCGCCGCCAGCCGCGAAGAAATCGAAGCCGCCGCGCGCAGTAACGAAAACGTCCTGCGCTTCATCGATGGCCTGACCATCCGCAAGGTCATCGTGGTACCGGGCAAGCTGGTCAACATCGTCGCCAACTGATGGCAACGCCCGCCCGCAGCCACTGCGGGCGGGCGAACAGGCCCACAAGGGAGCAACAACATGATCAAACGCAATTTGCTGGTAATTGGCCTGGCGGTCATGCTCAGCGCCTGCGGTTTCCAGCTGCGCGGCACCGGCTCCACCGAGCTGAGCGTGAAGGAAATGGACGTCAGCGCGCGCAACGCCTACGGCCCGACCGTGCTCCAGCTGCGTGAAGTACTGCAGCGTAGCGGTGTCAACGTGCACGCTGGCGCACCGTACCGTCTGGTGCTGACCAACGAGCAGGAGCGCGAGCGCTCGGCGACCTACAACAGCGGCAACCGTACCGCCGAATACGAGCTGACCACCGTGCTGAACTACAGCATTCAGGGCCTGAACAACCTGGAGCTGATGAGCGACAAGCTGGAAGTACGCAAGATCTACTTGCGTGACGGCTCGAACATCACCGGCTCCGAACAGGAAGCCGACCGCGCCCGCGAAGAAATGCGTCGCGACCTGGTCAACGCCATGGTCGTTCGCCTGCAGATGCTGACCCCGTCCCAGCTGGACGAGCTGCAGCGCCAAGCCGACGAACGTGCCAAGGCCGAAGCCGCTGCGCTGGAGGCCGCTCGCCGCCAGCAGGCCGAAACGCCTCAGCAGTCGCCACTGGAAGTACCGGGCAACTAAGCCCGAGCGGGGTACCTTCGGGTGCCCCGCCTGTTTCCCATGAAGCTCGCTCCCGCCCAACTCAACAAGCACCTGCAAGGCGCTCTGGCACCGGTCTACGTGGTCAGCGGCGACGACCCGCTGCTGTGCCAGGAAGCCGCCGACGCCATCCGCAACGCCGCGCGCCAGCAGGGCTTCGACGAACGCCAGGTATTCAGTGCCGACGCCAACTTCGACTGGGGCACCCTGCTCCAGGCTGGCGCCAGCCTGTCCCTGTTCGCCCAGCGCCGCCTGCTGGAATTGCGCCTGCCCTCGGGCAAGCCCGGTGACAAGGGCGCTGCTGCGCTGATGGAATACTGCGCCAACCCCGCCGAAGACACCCTGCTGCTGGTCAGCCTGCCCAAGCTCGACGGCAGCGCACAGAAGACCAAGTGGGGCAAGGCGCTGATCGAAGGCGCCCACTGCCAGTTCATCCAGATCTGGCCGGTGGATGTGCACCAGCTGCCGCAGTGGATCAACCAGCGCCTGCAGCAGGCCGGCCTGTCGGCACAGCGTGACGCCGTCGACCTGATTGCCGCACGCGTGGAAGGCAACCTGCTGGCTGCAGCGCAGGAAATCGAAAAGCTCAAGCTGCTTGCCGAAGGTAACCAGATCACCGTGGAGACCGTGCAGGCCGCCGTCGCCGACAGCGCCCGCTTCGATGTCTTCGGCCTGGTCGATGCCATTCTCAACGGCGAAGCCGCGCATGCCTTGCGCATGCTCGAAGGCTTGCGCGGTGAAGGCGTGGAGCCACCAGTGATTCTCTGGGCCCTGGCCCGCGAGCTGCGCCAGCTGGCCGGGCTGGCCCAGCAGTTCAGCCAGGGTGTACCGCTGGACAAGGCCTTCAGCCAGGCCCGCCCGCCGATCTGGGACAAACGCCGGCCACTGGTCAGCAAGGCCCTGCAGCGCCTGTCGGCGCAGCGCTGGGCGCAGTTGCTGCAAGATGCCCAGCGTATCGATGCACAGATCAAGGGCCAGGCCGAGGGCTCGCCGTGGACCGGCCTGGCGCGCTTGTCGCTGCTGATGGCCGGCCAGCGCCTGGCACTGCCTCCCGAGTAACATTCAAAGGCCCAATCGCCGGCAAGCCAGCTCCCACAGGGATATAACAGGTCTTAGACGCTGTGCTGTACCTGTGGGAGCTGGCTTGCCGGCGATTGGGCCCTCGAACCATATACACAATCAATTGGCCCCACCCTGCCCCAAGCCCTACAGTGCGCCGCGAAACCCACCCAACCCGGGAATCCCGCCATGAGCAAAAAGCCGAAAAAGCACGGCCCCAACAAGGCCAAGTCGATCATCGCCCAACCGCTGTTCCGCTGCCGCCAGGAACAGCCGAACAAGGGCAAAGGCAGCTACCGCCGCGAAGCCTTCCAATCGAGAGATTGGGAGGCTTCCTACTTTTTGGCTGCATGAAAGCATCGAAAGCGCAGGCATGGTATGGTCGTCACCTGACCTGCAATTCTGGATCTGTGAATGCTCCTCAGTCTTCTCCCCCGCTGGAAAACCCGTCAGCTGATCGCGGCCTCCAGTTTCATCCTGCTCGTGGCCTGCGCAGAAAAGCCCACCGCCGCCGATGCCCTGCCGCTGGCCCCCGCCCAGCCCGCCCCGGTGGTGACCCTGCCCGGCACGACGTCCGACACCAGCACTGAAATCCAGCCTCTGCAAACCTTCGCACAATGGCAAGCAGGCTTTCGCCAGCAAGCCCTGCAAGCCGGCATTTCGCAGGACACCTTCGACCGCGCCTTCCTCGGCATCACCCCCGACATGGACGTGATCAAGGCCGATCGCAGCCAGCCGGAGTTCACCCGCCCGGTATGGGAATACCTCGAAGGCGCCCTGTCGCCCCTGCGTGTACGCAACGGCAAGAAGCTGCTGGAGCAGAACGCCGAACTGCTGACCCGCATCGAGCAACGCTATGGCGTCGATCGCCAGGTGCTGGTCGCGGTATGGGGCATGGAAAGCAACTTCGGCCAGTTCCAGGGCAACAAGTCGGTGATCCGCTCGCTGGCTACCCTGGCCTATGAGGGCCGCCGCCCGCAGTTCGCCCAAGACCAGCTGATCGCTGCGCTGCAGATCATCCAGCATGGCGACATCCAGCCTGAGGCAATGCGTGGCTCGTGGGCCGGCGCCATGGGCCAGACCCAGTTCATCCCGACCACCTACAACACCCATGCCGTGGACTTCGACGGCGATGGCCGCCGTGACATCTGGAACAGCACGGCAGACGCCCTGGCATCGACCGCGCACTATCTGCAGAGCTCGGGCTGGAAACGTGGCCAGCCGTGGGGCTTCGAGGTCCAGGTGCCGCCTGGCTTCGATTACTGGCAGGCCGATGGCGCCCTGCGCAAGCCGGTGAGCGAGTGGCTGGCGATGGGCGTGAAACTGCCTGCCGGTACCCAGCTGCCAGTGGGCAGCAACCAGCTGTCTGCCGCCCTGCTGCTGCCAGCGGGCGCGCGTGGCCCGGCGTTCCTGGTGCTGGACAACTTCCGCGCCATCCTCAAGTACAACAACTCGTCATCCTACGCGCTGGCGGTAAGCCTGCTGGGTGATCGCTTCACGGGCTGGGGCTTCATTGCCGGCAGCTGGCCGAAAGAAGACCTGCCGCTCAGCCGCAGCGAGCGCATGGAGCTGCAGAACCTGCTGAACAGCAATGGGCACGAAGCCGGCAATGCCGATGGCATTATTGGCGCCAATACCCGCAAGGCGATCCGCAATGCCCAGCAGGGGTTGGGGTGGCCGGCGGATGGGTATCCGACCCACAAGCTGCTCGAGAGCCTGCGTCAGCAGTGAGCATTTTGGGGCCGCTGCGCGGCCCATCGCAGGCAAGCCAGCTCCCACCCCGACCGCGCTGCTCTCAAGACCTGCGCAGTACCTGTAGGAGCTGGCTTGCCGGCGATGGGCTGCAAAGCAGCCCCGACAATCTCAAGCCTGGAAAAGATCCTGCTCCAGCATCAGTGTCTGCTGAATACTGTCCAGCCTTACGCGAGCCCCCAACGGCAAGCACACATTCGGGTCACAATGCCCACTGCGCCACCCGGCCAGCACCGGCACACCCAGCGGTGCGAAGATATCCTCCAGCAGGGGCGTCAACGCCGCAGTGGTAATCCCGGCAAAGTCCCCCACCAGCACACCCTTCACCCCCTCCAGCTTGCCCGCCAGGCGCAGTTGGGTCAGCAAGCGATCCACCCGGTACAGCGGCTCGTTGACGTCCTCGATGAACAGGATGCAACCCTGCGTATCCAGCTCGGCAATCGTCCCCAGGGTCGCGCCCAGCATCGACAGGTTGCCGCCCAGCAGCGGCCCGCTGGCCACCCCATGCAGCACGCTGCTCAAGGCGAAGTCAGCAGGGTGTACGATCTGCTCCCCTGCCCGCACATGCCCACCCAGCTGAGCCAGCAACGAAGTCTCGGTTGGCGGCAACTTGGCCCCCAGCAGGTCGGCATTGAGCATCCCGCCATGGAAGGTGAGCAGCCCGGCATGCCGGTAGATCGCCGTGTGCAGCGCGGTGATGTCGCTGTAGCCGATCAGCGGCTTGGGGTTGCGCCGAATCAGTTCGAAATCGAGCTGGTCGAGCAGGCGCATGCTGCCGTACCCCCCACGCATGCACAGAATGGCGTCGATGGCCGGGTCGGCAAAGGCATCATGCAGGTCCTGCAACCGCTGCCGGTCCGGCCCCGCCAGGTAGCCCTGAGCCTGAAGGGCACCCGGGTAGATGCGGCAACTGTAGCCTCGATCAACGAACCACTGGTTGACCTTGTGCGTATCCAGCCGCGCCGCGCCCGCCGGGGCGACAATGGCAAAACAGGCATCACGCGGCAGCGCGGCGGGCAGGCTGGGTTGGAAGGTTTCGGCGCAATTCATCGCGGCTCCTTGCAGCGCGTGTGGCACAAACAAAAATGCCGATGCCGCCCTTCGGCGCGCATCGGCATGCGTGGCTCTGTGCTTGGCTCAGAGCTTGATCTTGGCTTCGTGAGCCTGCTGGTCAGCGTGGTACGAAGAACGCACCAGCGGGCCGGAAGCGACGTTCTTGAAGCCCATCTTGTAACCTTCCTCGGCGAACCAGGCGAAGGTGTCCGGGTGGACGAAACGCTGCACCGGCAGGTGGCTGCGCGACGGCTGAAGGTACTGGCCGAGGGTGAGCATGTCGATGTCATGCTCGCGCATGCGGTGCATCACTTCGATCACTTCCTCGTCGGTCTCGCCCAGGCCGAGCATCAGGCCCGACTTGGTCGGTACGTGCGGCACCAGCTGCTTGAACTTCTGCAGCAGGTCCAGCGACCAGTCGTAGTCCGAACCCGGGCGTGCGGCCTTGTACAGGCGCGGTACGGTCTCGAGGTTGTGGTTGAACACATCCGGCGGCTCTTGCGCGGTGATTTCCAGGGCAATATCCATGCGCCCACGGTAGTCCGGCACCAGGGTTTCCAGCTGTACGCCCGGCGACAGCGCACGGATTTCGCGGATGCAGTCGGCAAAGTGCTGGGCACCACCGTCACGCAGGTCGTCGCGGTCCACCGAGGTGATCACCACGTACTTCAGGCGCAGGTCGGCGATGGCGATGGCCAGGTTCTTCGGCTCGTCCAGGTCCAGCGGTTTCGGCCGGCCGTGGCCAACGTCGCAGAACGGGCAACGACGGGTGCAGATGTCACCCATGATCATGAAGGTGGCGGTACCACCGGAGAAGCACTCGCCCAGGTTCGGGCAGGATGCCTCTTCGCATACGCTGTGCAGCTTGTGCTTGCGCAGCAGCTGCTTGATGCGGTCTACCTCGGGCGACACCGGGATACGCACGCGGATCCAGTCGGGCTTCTTCGGCAGCTCTTCGGTGGGGATGATCTTCACCGGGATGCGCGCCACCTTTTCGGCACCACGCAGCTTGACCCCGGCTTCCACCTTCTTCGGCGCTGGGCGCGGGGTGGCATCCTGGGTAGGTATCAGGTTCGGCACGGCTTCTTGCACAGTTGTCATATTCAGTCGATTCCGCCCGTGAGGGTCGTCTGCTCAGCGTAGTCGAGGTGCTTGACCAGCTGTCCGCGCAGCCTTGTCCTGACCTCGTCGAGTTCGATCGGACCTGCCAGGTCGCGCAGCTGGGTCATCGCCAGCCCCGCATAGCCGCAGGGGTTGATTCGGCGGAATGGCGCGAGGTCCATGTCCACGTTCAGGGCAAGGCCGTGGAACGAACGGCCGTTGCGGATTCGCAGGCCGAGGGAGGCGATTTTCGCTCCGTCGACATAGACGCCCGGGGCATCGGGCTTGGCCGCGGCCTGGACATCGTAACTGGCGAGCAGGTCGATGAGGGTCTGCTCGATACGGCTGACCAGCTCACGCACGCCAAAGCCCAGCCGGCGCACATCCAGCAGCAGGTAGGCCACCAGCTGCCCGGGGCCATGGTAGGTCACCTGGCCACCGCGATCGGTCTGCACCACCGGGATGTCGCCCGGCACCAGCAGGTGCTCGGCCTTGCCGGCCTGGCCCTGGGTGAAGACCGCGGGGTGCTCGACCAGCCAGACTTCATCCTGGCTGTCCGGGCTGCGCTGCTCGGTGAAGCGACGCATGGCCTCCAGCACCGGTTCGTAGGGCTGCAGGCCAAGCTCGCGAAAACCGAGGCAGGCGGACATCAGAGCACCATTTTCACGATGCCGGTAGCGCGCAGGGCGCTGTTGATATCGTGAAGCTGGTTCTCGCTTTCGGCAACGATGTGCAATTGCACGGTGGTGTACTTGCCTTCCTTGCTCTGGCGCTCGGCCAGGGTGGAAAGGTCGACCTTGGCGTGCTTGCTCAGGATCTCGATCACCGTGTCCTTGAAGCCGACAACGGTGTCACCGATGACCTTGATCGGATAATCGTCGCAGGGGAATTCGATCTTGTGCGACTTGACGTCTGGTTCGCTCATGGCGGAAACGGCCTCGTAAGCCGTGGCAACAACAACGCCCCCGCAGGATACGCGGGGGCATGCAGGTCACGTATCAGTTGAACAACCCGTAGAAGAATAGACGGATGCTATCCCACATACGGCGGAAGAAACCACCTTCCTCGACGCCATCGAGGGCGATCAGGTCGGCGCTGTGAACCACTTTCTCGTCCAGTTTGACTTCCACTTTGCCGATCACGTCACCTTTGGCGATTGGCGCGGTGAGCTGCGGGTTCATGGTCATCGAAGCCTGAAGGCGCTTCAATTGGCCTTTAGGCATAGTCAGGGTCAGGTCGTTGGCCAGGCCGGCTTTCACTTCGCCAGTCGCGCCCTTCCAGACCGGCGACTTGGTCAGCTCGGTACCCTTCTGGTAGAAGGTCTGGGTTTCGAAGAAGCGGAAGCCGTAGGTCAGCAGCTTCTGGGTCTCGGCAGCACGCGACTGCTCGCTGTTGGTGCCGAACACCACGGCGATCAGGCGCTGGCCATCGCGAACGGCCGAAGCCACCATGCAGTAGCCGGCTTCGTCGGTGTGGCCGGTCTTCAGGCCGTCGACGGTCTTGTCACGCCACAGCAGCAGGTTGCGGTTTGGCTGCTTGATGTTGTTCCAGAAGAACTCTTTCTGCGAGTAGATGGCGTAGTGGGCCGGGTCGACGTTGATGATCGCACGGGCCAGGGTAGCCATGTCGTGGGCCGACGAGTAGTGCTCCGGGTGCGGCAGGCCGGTCGGGTTCATGAAGTGGCTGTTGGCCATGCCCAGGTCGGCAGCGGTCTTGTTCATCATGTCGGCGAAGGCGTCTTCGCTGCCGGCGATGTGCTCGGCCAGGGCGACCGAGGCGTCGTTGCCGGACTGGATGATGATGCCGTGCAGCAGGTCGCTGACGGTCACCTGGCTGCCCACCTTGATGAACATGCGCGAACCGCCGGTACGCCAGGCGTTTTCGCTGACGGTGACCGGGTCGTTTTCACCGATCTGGCCGCGACGGATGTCCAGGGTGGCGATGTAGGCCGTCATCAGCTTGGTCAGGCTGGCTGGCGGCAGGCGCTCGTCACCGTTGTTCTCGACCAGCACGTTGCCGCTGGACGCATCCATGAGTACGTAGGACTTGGCTGCCAGTTGCGGTGGCGCCGGCGTCATCTGCTCAGCCGCGAAGGCGGCAGGCGTGATCATCAGCAGTACGGGCAGGCAAAGTCGTTTGGCAAGGTTGGTGATGTTCATCCGTCTCTCGAAAATCGCTAATGGTCTGATGTTCCCTGGGCAAGATCATGTGCCCAGCGCCAGTCAGTCTAGTTTTTGTGGCCGTAGGCCAGGCTCGCAAAGTGCGGCTTTATGTCGCTGCGGGCAAAAGCCGACATTGTACATGCCCACGCCCGGCAATTCATGACAAAACCGACAGTTTGGTGTTGCCTTCTTCGCGGGCGCGCCCGCTCCCACAGGGTTTCGCATGCCCCTGTGGCAGCGGGCGCGCCCGCGAAGAAGGCAACGCGGTCAGTCAGCTGTGACCAGCTTGGCCTGCCCAAGGTTCGCCAGGCGGATGCTGTCCTGCGCTTGCTGGATCTCGCCCTGGCTGTTGATCGGCCCCAGGCGCACGCGGTGCAGGGTCTGCTGGTTGCGCACGATCGAGCTGATGAACACGGGCGCGCTGACCATGCTGCTGAGCTTGGAGCGCAGCAGTTCGGCGGCGTCCGGGTTGGCGAAGGCGCCAACCTGCAGGAAGCTGCCGCCACTGCCGGCCGGCACGTTGTTGCCAGCCACCTGCACCGGCACCACCGGCGCCGCATGCTGCTGGGGCGGTGGAGTCCATTGCTCGACGCGCCCGGTACTGGCCGGGATTGCCTGGGTCTGGGCCACCTGCGGCTCTTTCAGCACCATCGGCGGCGTCTGGCCACGCTGGGCCCACCATTGCTGCGGGTCGATGCCTTCGACGCGCACGTGCGCAGTACCGATCTCGGCATAACCGAGCTTTTTCGCCGCGGCATAGGACAGGTCGATGATGCGGTCCGAATAGAACGGCCCACGGTCGTTCACCCGCAGGATCACGCTGCGGCCGTTGGCCAGGTTGGTCACCCGCACGTAGGCCGGCAGCGGCAGGGTCTTGTGCGCCGCGCTCATGCCGTACAGGTCGTACAGCTCGCCGTTGGCGGTGTTCTGGCCATGGAACTTGGTGCCGTACCACGACGCGGTGCCCTCAGCGCGATAGTTGCGCGAGTCCTGCATCGGGTAGTAGGTCTTGCCCAGCACCGTGTACGGGTTGGCCTTGTAGTTGCCGGTATGCACGGTTGGCGTGGCGTCGGGGATCTTGTTCACATCCACGTCCCACCACGGCGCGCCGTCCTTGTGCGCCCGGTTGATGTCCAGGCCCGGCTGGGTGCGCACCACGTTGCCACTGCTTTGCTGGGACGGGCGGTTGGACGAACAGCTGGCCAGCACCACGCCGACGGCGAGGCAGGTGAGCAGCTTGAAAGAGTTGCCAGAGAAGATTGCGCGCATTACTTGACGCCCCGTGCTTGAACCAGCTGTTCCGATAGCTGATGCACCGCCATGGCATACATCACGCTGCGGTTGTAGCGAGTGATCGCGTAGAAGTTCTTCAGGCCCATCCAGTACTCGGGGCCATTGTCACCCTCGAGACGGAAGGCGGTAACCGGCAGATCATCGCGCAGCGAATCATGGACCGACCAGCCAAGCGTGCGCAACTCCCCAACGGTTTTTACCGGCTCGATGCCGGTAGTCAGGCCTTCGTCGGCGCGCCCACCGTCCACCCAGGCGCGGCTGACCACACCTTCGCCGGCCACCCAGCCGTGGCGCTTGAAGTAGCTGGCCACGCTGCCGATGGCATCGTCCGGGTTGTTCCAGATATTGATGTGGCCGTCGCCGTCGAAGTCCACCGCGAAGTTGCGGAAGCTGCTCGGCATGAACTGCGGCAGGCCCATGGCGCCGGCGTAGGAGCCCTTGAGCGTCAGCGGGTCGAGCTGTTCCTCACGGGCCAGCAGCAGGAACTCGCGCAGCTCCTTGCGGAAGAATTCGGCCCGTGGCGGGTAGTCGAAGCCCAGGGTCGACAAGGCATCGATCACCCGGTAGTTGCCGGTGTTGCGGCCAAAGAAGGTTTCCACGCCGATGATGGCGACGATGTACTGCGCCGGCACGCCGTATTCCTGCTCGGCACGGGCCAGCACCGCTTCGTGCTGGCGCCAGAAGTCCACACCGCGGGCGATGCGCGCGTCGGTGATGAACATCGGCCGGTAGTCCTTCCACGGCTTTACCCGTTCGGCCGGGCGCGAAATGGCGTCGAGGATCGACTGTTTGCGCTGCACCTCACTGAACACACCCATCAGCTGCTCAGGGGCAAAGCCATGGTCGCGGCTCATTTCGCCAACGAACTGGGCCACCTGGGGCGAGCCTTGGTAATCGCCGGCATGGGCCAGCTGTACAGCGCCGAACAGGCCCACCGCGCCGATCCACGGCGCACAACGGGCAGCCCAGTTACGCACTGCTTGCATGAAATTCTTCACCTTATTCAAACCTGAGCGATCCATTTGCGGTGCGTGTGGATCGACATCAGAACGCCAAACGCTGACAGCAGCGTCACCAACGAAGTTCCGCCATAGCTGATGAAGGGCAGCGGCACGCCCACCACGGGCAGAAGGCCGCTGACCATACCAATATTGACGAACACGTATACAAAGAAGGTCATGGTCAGGCTGCCCGCCAGCAGCTTGCCGAACAGGGTCTGCGCCTGGGCGGTGATCATCAGGCCACGGCCGATCAGCAGCAGGTAGACGATCAGCAGCAGGCAGATGCCGACCAGGCCGAATTCCTCGCCGAGCACGGCGATGATGAAGTCGGTATGGCTTTCCGGCAGGAAGTCCAGGTGCGACTGGGTGCCGAGCAGCCAGCCCTTGCCGAACACACCGCCCGAGCCGATCGCCGCCTTCGACTGGATGATGTTCCAGCCAGTGCCCAACGGGTCGCTTTCCGGGTCGAGGAAGGTCAGTACCCGCTGCTTCTGGTAGTCGTGCATGACGAAGAACCACATCGCCACCGCCACTGGCACCGCAGCCGCCAGCACGCTGAGGATCCAGCGCCAGCGCAGGCCGCCCATGAACAGCACGAAAGCCCCGGAGGCGAGGATCAGCAGCGCCGTGCCCAGGTCGGGCTGGCGCACGATCAGGATGAACGGCACGCCGATCAGCACCAGGCTGATCGCCACATGCTTCAGATGCGGCGGCAACGTGCGCTTGGACAGGTACCAGGCGATGGTCGCCGGCATGATGATCTTCATGAACTCCGAGGGCTGGAAGCGGATCACCCCGGGGATGTTGATCCAGCGCGTGGCGCCCATGGCGTTGTGGCCCATCACGTCCACCACCACCAGCAACAGCACCCCGGCCAGGTAGGCCAGCGGCACCCAACGGGCCATGAAGCGCGGCTCCAGCTGGGCGATGATGAACATCGACACCAGGCCGATGCCGAACGAGGTGGCCTGCTTGAGCAGCAGGTCCCAGTTCTTGCCACTGGCCGAGTACAGGACAAACAGGCTGCCGGCCGCGAGGGTCAGCAGAATGATCAGCAAAGGGCCGTCGACGTGGATGCGCTGCAGAAAGCTGGCGCGCCGACGCATCACATCCTCGCTGGAGAGCATGCGATCGAAATTGTTCATCACAGGGCTGATTCCTGGGTAACGGTGGCAGGCGCGAACTCGGGCTTGAGCCGGCCGTTTTCGTCAAGCAGCCAGGCGTCCATCACCTGACGCACCACCGGGGCGGCGACGCCCGAGCCGGACTCACCGTTCTCGACCATCACCGAAACCACGATCTTCGGGTCCTCGGCCGGGGCGAAGGCGACGAACAGGGCGTGGTCGCGGTGGCGCTCCTGGAGCTTGTTGCGGTCGTACTTCTCGCCCTGCTTGATCGCCACCACCTGGGCGGTACCGCTCTTGCCGGCAATGCGGTACTGCGAGCCGATGGCCGCCTTGCGTGCGGTACCGCGGGCGTTGTGCATCACCTGCTCCATGCCATGGGTGACCTTGGCCCAGTCGGATTTGTCACGCAGCACGATGTTTTCCATGGGGTTGTCGTCCACCGGCGGCTGGCCTTCGATGGTCTTGGCCAGGTGCGGGCGGTTCCACACGCCCTTGTTGGCAATCAGCGCAGTGGCCTGGGCCAGTTGCAGCGGCGTGGTCTGCATGTAGCCCTGGCCGATGCCGAGGATCAGGGTTTCGCCTGGGAACCAGGCCTGACGGCGAGTGGCGCGCTTCCATTCGCGCGACGGCATCAGCCCGGCGGATTCCTCGAACATGTCGAGGGAAACCCGCTGGCCGATGCCGAACTTGTTCATGTAGCTGGACAGCCGATCGATGCCCATCTTGTGGGCAAGGTCGTAGAAGTAGGTGTCGTTGGAGCGCATGATCGCGGTGTCCAGGTCGACCCAGCCATCGCCCGAGCGGTTCCAGTTACGGTATTTGTGGTCGTAGTTGGGCAGCTGGTAGTAGCCCGGGTCGAACACCCGGCTGCCGGCATTGACCACGCCGCTGTCCAGGCCGGCGATGGCCACCGCCGGCTTGATGGTCGAACCTGGCGGGTACAGGCCGCGCAGCACGCGGTTGAACAGCGGTCGGTCGATCGAGTCACGCAGTTCGGCATAGGCCTTGAAGCCGATGCCGGTGACGAACAGGTTGGGGTCGAAGCTGGGCTGGCTGACCATCGCCAGCACCTCGCCGGTACGCGGGTCGAGCGCCACCACCGCGCCACGCCGGCCACCCAGGGCGGCCTCGGCGGCCTCCTGCAGCTTGATGTCCAGGCTCAGCACGATGTCCTTGCCCGGTTTCGGGTCGGTACGCTTGAGCACCCGCAGCACACGGCCACGGGCGTTGGTCTCGACTTCCTCGTAGCCCACCTGGCCATGCAGGTCGGCTTCGTAGAAACGTTCGATGCCGGTCTTGCCGATGTGGTGGGTGCCGCTGTAGTTCACCGGGTCGAGGGTTTTCAGCTCTTTCTCGTTGATCCGCCCCACATACCCCACCGAATGGGCGAAGTGCGCGCCCTGCGGGTAATGGCGCACCAATTGGGCTACCACTTCCACGCCCGGCAGGCGGAACTGGTTCACCGCCACGCGGGCGATCTGCTCTTCGTTGAGTTCGAACAGGATCGGCACCGGCTCGAACGGCCGGCGGCCCTGGCGCATGCGCTTCTCGAACAGGGCGCGGTCGTCGGGCGTCAGTTCCAGCACTTCGACGATGGTATCCAGTACTTCCTGCCAGTTACCCGCACGTTCGCGGGTCATCGACAGGCTGAAGCTGGGCCGGTTGTCGGCGACGATCACCCCGTTGCGGTCGAAGATCAGCCCGCGGGTCGGCGGTATCGGCTGCACATGCACCCGGTTGTTCTCCGACAGCGTCGAGTGATAGTCGTGCTGGATGACCTGCAGGTAGTACAGCCGCGCGATCAGCACGCAAATGAGCAGCATGATCGCCACTGCGCCGACCACGACGCGGTTGCGCACCAGGCGGGCGTCTTTCTCGTGGTCCTTGAGACGGATCGGCTGCGACATCGGACTGCTTACAGGCTCATTTATGGTAAGGATGCCCGGACAACACGGTCCAGGCGCGGTAGATCTGCTCGCCGATGAGTATCCTTACCAATGGGTGCGGCAAGGTCAGCGGCGACAGCGACCAGCGTTGCTCGGCGCGCGCACAGACCTCGGGCGCCAGGCCTTCCGGGCCGCCCACCATCAAATTCACCGTGCGCGCATCCAGGCGCCAGCGGTCCAGCTCGGTCGCCAGTTGCTCGGTACTCCAGGGCTTGCCATGGACCTCGAGGGTGACGATGCGTTCCCCTGGCTGAACCTTGCTCAGCATGGCCTCGCCCTCCTGACGGATCAGGCGGGCGACGTCGGCATTCTTGCCACGGGTGTTCAGCGGGATCTCCACCAGCTCCAGCGACAGCTCGGCGGGCAGGCGCTTGGCATATTCATGCCAGCCTTCCTCGACCCACTTCGGCATGCGCGAGCCGACCGCGATCAGGCGCAGACGCACAGCGCTTTCCTTATTCCCGGTCCTTGAGCTTGTCGGAGTACTCGTGGGCATGGTCCGGGCTGTGGTGCTTGCCATCGGCGGCACGGCTTTGCTCGGCACCCTGCCACAGGCGCTCCAGGTCGTAGAACTGGCGGGCAGCGGCGGTCATCATGTGCACGATGACGTCGTTCAGGTCCAGCAGCACCCAGTCGCTGTCGCCCTTGCCTTCTTCACCCAGTGGCTGGGCACCCTTGGCCTTGACCGCTTCGCGGACCTTTTCCAGCATCGCGTTGATCTGGCGGTTGGAGGTACCGGTGGCAATGATCATGTAGTCGGTCAGGCTGTGCTTTTCGCGCACGTCGATGACCTGGATGTCCTGGGCCTTGACGTCTTCCAGCGCTGCCTTGGTCAGGGCGACCAGTTCTTCGCCGTGGATTTTCTGCTTGGTCATATAAAACTCGTTCAACTCGTTGGATGAGGCGCCAGAGGCACCGTCAGTTAGGTGCACGATACAGTTCGTGCGCCTCGATGTAGGCCAGTACGGCGTCCGGCACCAGGAACCTCACCGATTTGCCGCTGGCCAGCAGCTGTCGGATCTGTGTAGCCGACACCGCAAGCGGCGTCTGCCAGACGAACGAAATATTTCCCGCCGGGCCGGACATGGCGGTGGGATCGCTCTCCGAGCGCGCAGCCAGCAGGTTGCGCAGCTCGTCAGGGGGTTCTACGTCGGCATCCGGGCGTTGCAGCACCAGGATGTGACAGTGTTGCAGCAATTCTTCCCAGCGGTGCCAGCCGGGCAAGCCACAGAAGGCATCCCAGCCCAGCACCAGGAACAGCTGGTCGTTGGCGCCCAGTTCGGTGCGGATCGATTCCAGCGTGTCGATGGTGTACGACGGTTTGTCGCGCGCCAGCTCACGGGCATCCACGCTCAGGCAGGGCACACCCTGCACGGCGCCTTGCACCATGGCCAGGCGGTCCTGAGCGGCCACCTGCGGGGTGTCGCGGTGTGGCGGCCGGGCGTTGGGCAGCAGGCGCAGCTCGTCCAGCCCCATGAACTCGGCCACTTCCAGCGCGCTGCGCAGGTGGCCGATGTGCACGGGGTCGAAGGTGCCGCCAAGAATGCCGATGCGCCGGACTGCCTGGGCCTTGCTCAACTCAGCAGGACTCCTGGCCGCGCAGCTGGCCGTCGCCGATCACTACGTACTTCTCGCAGGTCAGGCCTTCCAGGCCGACCGGGCCACGGGCATGCAGCTTGTCGGTGGAAATGCCGATTTCCGCACCCAGGCCGTACTCGAAGCCGTCGGCGAAGCAGGTCGGGGTATTGAGCATGACCGACGCCGAGTCGACCTCGGCCATGAACTGGCGGGCTTCACCCTGGTGTTCGCTGATGATCGAATCGGTGTGGTGCGAGCCATAGTGGTTGATGTGCTCGATGGCCTGGTCCAGGCCGTCGACCACTCGGATCGACAGGATCGCGTCCAGGTACTCGGTGTGCCAGTCGGCCTCGGTGGCCGGTTTGGCCTCGATGATCGCCCGGGTGCGCTCGCAACCACGCAGTTCGACGCCCTTCTCCTGGAAGCGGCGGGCCATTTCCGGCAGGAAGCGCTCGGCCACCTGCTGGTCGACCAGCAGCGTTTCCATGGCGCCACAGATGCCGTAGCGGTAGGTCTTGGCGTTGAACGCCACGCGCCAGGCCTTGTCCAGGTCGGCGTGCTGGCTGACGTAGACGTGGCAGATACCGTCCAGGTGCTTGATCACCGGCACGCGAGCATCGCGGCTGATGCGTTCGATCAGGCCACGGCCACCGCGCGGCACGATGACGTCGACGAATTCCGGCATGCTGATCAGCGCGCCCACGGCTTCGCGGTCGGTAGTCTCGACCACCTGCACCACGGCTGCCGGCAGGCCGGCGGCGGCCAGGCCACGCTGGATGCAGGTGGCGATGGCGCGGTTGGAGTGGATGGCTTCGGAGCCGCCACGCAGGATAGTCGCGTTACCCGACTTCAGGCACAGGCTGGCGGCATCGATGGTCACGTTCGGGCGCGACTCGTAGATGATCCCGATCACCCCCAGCGGCGTGCGCATCTTGCCAACCTGGATACCGGATGGGCGGTAGCTCATGTCGCGGATGGCACCGACCGGGTCCGGCAGGCTGGCCACCTGGCGCAGGCCGGTGATCATGCCGTCGATACGCGCCGGGGTCAGCGCCAGGCGGTCGAGCAGCGCCGGCTCCAGGCCGTTGGCACGGCCGGCGGCCAGGTCCTGCTCGTTGGCAGCGGTCAGCTCGGCACGAGCGGCGTCCAGTGCATCGGCGGCAGCTTGCAGGGCGCGGTTCTTCTGCGCGGTGCTGGCACGGCCGATCACCCGGGAAGCCTCACGGGCAGCGCGACCCAGGCGGGTCATATAGTCAAGAACGGACTCAGTCATGGGTTCGGTGTCTTGGCGAAGGGGAAATCGGCTGATTATAACTGCCGCGCAGGTGTACGCCCAGCGGCGGGTGGCGGATGGTAGAAAATGGCTGGGGGCATTGTGTAGGAAAGATGTAACCGGGGTTATCGAAATTTCTATCTCCTGTCAGGGCCCTTTCGCGGGTAAACCCGCTCCCACAGGGATTGCACAAGGCCTGGGACCTCCGAGGTACCTGTGGGAGCGGGCGAGCCCGCGAAAGGGCCGGCACTGCCAACATCCCATTCGATTCAGCCTCGATTAAGCCATTCATTGCTATCATCCCCGCCTTCCCAACCGCGAACCGCCCGCATGCCAGCCTTGCCCGACAGCTTTTTCGACCGCGACGCACAGACCCTGGCCAAGGCCCTGCTGGGCAAGGTCATCCGCCATCGCCACGGCGACCTGTGGCTGGCCGCGCGCATCATCGAGACCGAGGCCTACTACCTCACCGACAAGGGCAGCCACGCCTCGCTCGGCTACACCGAAAAACGCAAGGCGTTGTTCCTCGATGGCGGGCACATCTATATGTACTACGCGCGCGGCGGCGACTCGCTGAACTTCAGCGCCCACGGGCCGGGCAACGCGGTGCTGATCAAGTCGGCCTATCCTTGGCAGGACGCCCGCTCGGGGCCGAACAGCCTGGCGCAGATGCAACTGAACAACCCCGATGCCAGCGGCAACCTCCGCCCGGCCGAGCGCCTGTGCGCCGGCCAGACCTTGCTGTGCCGGGCCCTGGGCCTGAAGGTGCCGCACTGGGACGCCCAGCGTTTCGACGCCGAGCGCCTGTACGTGGAGGATTGCGGCGACGCCGTGCCACGGGTGATCCAGGCCGCCCGCCTGGGCATCCCGCATGGCCGCGACGAGCATCTGCCCTACCGTTTCGTCGATGCCGAATACGCCCGTTTCTGCACGCGGAACCCGTTACGTCGTGGCCAAGTCGAAGGCCGCGACTTCTTCATTCTCGAACAAGGAAGCTGAACCATGGGCCAATGGCTCGACAGCCTGACCGGCTGGCTCAGCGCCAACCCGCAGTGGCTTGGCCTGGCGATTTTCCTGGTGGCCTGCATCGAGTGCCTGGCCATTGCCGGCATCATCGTGCCAGGCACCGTGCTGCTGTTCGCGGTCGCGGTACTGGCCGGCAGCGGCGCCTTCAGCCTGGGCGAAACGCTGCTGCTGGGCTTTCTCGGCGGCCTGGTGGGCGATGCCTTGTCGTACACGGCGGGCAAGTACTTCCACCAGAACATCCGCCGCCTGCCCCTGCTGCGCCACCATCCGGAATGGATCGGCAGTGCCGAGGCCTACTTCCAGCGCTACGGCATCGCCAGCCTGCTGGTAGGGCGCTTCATCGGGCCGCTGCGGCCAATGCTGCCGATGGTCGCCGGCATGTTCGACATGCCACTGCCGCGCTTCATCGCCGTCAGCCTGGTGGCCGGTGCCGGCTGGGCGGTGGCCTATCTGCTGCCCGGCTGGGCCACCGGCGCGGCCATGCGCCTGCCCCTGCCGGAAGGCTTCTGGCTGGATGCCGGGATCATCGCCGGCACCCTGGCAGTCATCATCGGGCTGAGCCTGAACACCAGCATTCGCGATCAACGCCACGGCACCCGGCTGATCGCCGGCATGAGTTTCCTGGCCTTGGCCGGGGTCTTCCTCGGCTGGCCCTACCTGCACGAATTCGACCAGGGCGTGATGACACTGGTGCAGGAACACCGCAGCCAGGCCATCGATGGCGCCGTGGTGCTGGTGACCCGGCTGGGCGATTTCCGCACCCAGTTGTTCCTCGGCGGCCTGCTGACGGGCCTGCTGCTGCTTGCCCGGCAGTGGCGGCATGCCATGTTCGCTGCGGGCGCGCTGATGGGTACGGCGCTTGCCAACGGCACGCTGAAGTGGCTGTTCGCCCGGGCCCGCCCGGAAGTGCTGAGTGACCCGCTGACCAGCTACAGCATGCCCAGCGGGCACAGTTCGGCGTCGTTTGCGTTCTTTCTGGTGATGGCGGTGCTGGCCGGGCGCGGGCAACCGCCGCGGATGCGCCTGACCTGGGTGATGCTGGGCTGTATTCCAGCGCTGGCGATTGCCCTGTCACGGGTGTACCTGGGGGCGCACTGGCCGACCGACATCCTCGCCGGGGCCTTGCTGGCGTGCTGTGTGTGCGCGCTCAGCCTGGCACTGGTGCAGCGTCACCAGACCCTGCCGGCCTTGCCGCTGCGGGTGTGGTGGCTGGTGTTGCCGGCGTGTGTCGCGTTGCTGGCGTTCTTTGCCATGCATGCGCTGCCGCAGGCTTTGCTGCGGTATCAATATTGATGTCGCCTGTACCGGCGTCTTCGCGGGCTTGCCCGCTCCTACAGGTACCGGCCCGAGAGGGCGCTATCTCTGTGGGAGCGGGCAAGCCCGCGAAGAGGCCGGCACTGGCAACCCATCACTATCAGGCAAACAATTCACCCTGAATCCGCTCCAGCAGCTTCTGGATTTCCCCCAACCGCTCCTGTGGTGAGTCGAGGGTCAGCAAATCCAGCTTGTCCTCTTCCATGAACGGCAGCAGGTACGCCAACTGGTTGGCCAACGCCTGGCGCCCGTCCACCGGGCGCGGCATGTCCAGGGCTTCGACCATCGGGTGTTCGCCCAGCGCCACCAGCAACGCCAGCAGGTCTTCGTCCGCCTCGAGCAACGGGCTGTCCGCCTGCTCCGGCAGCCATTGCACCTGCCCCACCAGTAACTGGTCCTTCTGCACCTCGGTACTGTCCAGGTTGAAGCGCCGCACACCTTCGACGCGGATACCCAGCAAGCCGTTATCCTGCTGCACGAAGTCACGGATCACCGCCTCGCAGCCGATCGAGGCAACCACCGGCGGCGCCTTGCCGACCTGCTCGCCTTCCAGGATGCACACCACACCAAAACCTTCGCCCCGCTTCATGCAGCGCCCGATCATGTCCAGGTAGCGTGCCTCGAAAATCTGCAAATCGAGGAAACAACCAGGAAACAGCACGGTATTGAGGGGAAACAGCGGTAGCGTCATCACAAGTCCTCAAGCCACCAGGCTGACCGCCAGCGGCAGGAACACCGCCGTGGCCACCCCCATCAGGCTCATCGCCAGCGCGGCAAAGGCGCCGCATTCGTCACTTTCCTGCAGGGCCACCGAAGTGCCCACCGCGTGCGCGGTCACGCCCAGAGACATGCCGCGTGCCTCGGGGCTATGCACGCCAAAACGGCTCAGCAGCGCCGGGCCGAAGATTGCCCCGATCACCCCGGTAATCAGCACGAACACCGCCGCCAGGGCCGCCACACCGCCGATCTGCTCGGCCACCAGCATGGCGATCGGCGAGGTCACCGATTTCGGCGCCATGGTCATCAGGATCATGTGCTCGGCACCGAACCACCAGCCCAGCAACAGGCAGCACAGCGTGGCGAACAGGCCTCCGACTACCAGCGTAGTAAATGTGGGCCAGAACAGCTGCCGGATACGCCGCAGGTTGAGGTAGAGCGGCACCGCCAGGGCCACGGTGGCAGGCCCCAGCAGGATGTTCATGATTTCGGTGCTCTTGCGGTATTCGCTGTAGTCGATGCCGCATACCAGCAACACGCCGATCACCAGCAGCATCGACACCAGTACCGGCTGCAGAAAGATCCAGCGGGTCTTCTCGTAGGCCGCCAGCACCACCTGATAGGCCCCAAGCGTGATGCCGATACCGAACAAGGGATGATGAACGACCGCATCCAGTGCGCCTTGCCAGTCGAGCATCATGGCTGCTCCTCGCGCCGGCCCTGGCGGTGGATGAGCTTTTGCATCAACACGCCGACGAACACCAGGGTCACCAGGCAGGAGATCAGCAAGGCACCGGCAATAGCCCAGAAGTCCGCGGCGATATCCTTGGCATACACCATCACCCCCACCGCTGGCGGTACCAGCAACAGCGGCAGGTAGCGCAGCAGGCTGCTGGCGGCCTCGTTCAGCGGCTTGCCCACCTCACCACGGGCCATGAGGAAGAACAACAGCAGCAACAGGCCGATGATCGGCCCCGGCAAAAACGGCACCAACAGGTGGTTGATTGCCGTCCCCAGCAGCTGGAACAGCACCAGCCAGGTCAAACCACGCAACAGCATAAGCATCTCCCTCGGGCATGGCCGCCATTATAAGCATGTGCCGCCATATACCGATATTCGTCGAAAAGCGCGCAACTTGACTGAAACGGTTCGCCGTGCTGATCTTGCACTTTCGTACCAACTGACAACCTGGAGAGTCCGCGATGCCCCATGTACCGGTTACAGAGCTTTCGCAGTACGTTGGTAAGGAACTGGGCCGCTCGGCCTGGCTGAAGATTGACCAGCAGCGCATCAACCTGTTCGCCGAAGCCACGGGCGATTTCCAGTTCATCCATGTCGACCCGGAAAAGGCGGCGAAAACCCCGTTTGGCGGCACGATCGCCCACGGTTTCCTGACGTTGTCGCTGATTCCCAAGCTGATCGAGGACATCCTGGTCCTGCCGGAAGGGCTGAAGATGGTGGTGAACTACGGACTGGACAGCGTGCGGTTCATCCAGCCGGTCAAGGTCGACAGCCAGGTGCGGCTGAAGGTGGACCTGGCCGAGGTGACCGAGAAGAAGCCTGGGCAATGGTTGCTCAAGGCGATTGCCACACTGGAGATCGAGGGAGAAGAGAAACCTGCTTATATAGCTGAGTCGCTTTCCCTCTGTTTTGTCTGATGCACCACAGTTTCTGTGGGAGCGGGCAAGCCCGCGAAGCAAGCACCGCGGTGGATGGCACGGGCTTCGCCCGTGTTCGCGGGCGCGCCCGCTCCCACGGGGTGCATGCCAGGATTTCAATGTTGTGCAAGGCAGTAGCCCCAACGATGTCCGTGCCTGGCCTCCTCTACAAACCCACCGCACTCGCGTAAACTGCCAGCCTTCGCGCAGCCTAGGGCTGCCCCTGTCGATTTACCAAAGGTGCCCGCCATGCCCTGGCTGCAAGTACGCCTGGCCATCAGCCCGGAACAAGCCGAAACCTACGAAGATGCCCTGCTCGAAGTGGGTGCCGTCTCGGTCACGTTCATGGACGCCGAGGATCAACCGATCTTCGAGCCAGACCTCAACACCACTCCGCTGTGGTCGCACACCCACCTGCTGGCCCTGTTCGAGGCCGATGCCGACCCTGAGCAGGTATTCGCCCACCTGCGACTGCTGACCGGCGCCGAGCTGCCCGAGCACCAGGCCGAGGTGATCGAGGACCAGGACTGGGAACGCAGCTGGATGGACAACTTCCAGCCGATGCGCTTCGGCCGCCGCCTGTGGATCGTGCCCAGCTGGCACGAGGCCCCGGAACAGGACGCGGTGAACCTGCTGCTCGACCCGGGCCTGGCGTTCGGCACCGGCACCCACCCGACCACTGCCCTGTGCCTGGAATGGCTCGACGGCCAGCAACTCGAAGGCACCCAGGTGCTGGACTTCGGCTGCGGCTCGGGCATTCTGGCCATCGCCGCGCTGCTGCTGGGCGCCCGTGAAGCGGTCGGTACCGACATCGACGTGCAGGCCATCGAGGCTTCGCGCGACAACGCCCAGCGCAACGGCATCGCCGATGAGAAGCTGGCGCTGTACCTGCCCGAGCACATGCCGGCCATGCAGGCCGACGTGCTGGTCGCCAACATCCTCGCCGGCCCGCTGGTGTCGCTGGCACCGCAACTGTCCGGCCTGGTCCGCCCAGGTGGCCTGCTGGCGCTGTCGGGCATCCTCGCCGAGCAGGGTGAGGAAGTGGCCGCGGCCTATGCCGCCGACTTCGAGCTGGACCCGATCGTCGTGCGCGACGGCTGGGTGCGCATCAGTGGTCGCCGCCGTTAAGCGGGCCTAGAATACTTTTCTGCACAGCTCCCGGATTGCCGCATGACCGACAGTTTCGTCACCCAGTGCCCGCATTGCCAGACCAGCTTTCGCGTCACCCACCACCAGTTGAGCGTGGCCCGCGGTGTAGTGCGCTGCGGCCACTGCCTGCAGGTGTTCAACGCCGCCAAGCAGCTGCTGGAGCAGAACCGCACCGGCGGAGCCAGCGCACCTGCGGTGCCGGCACCGATGCCTGCCGCCCCTGCCGAGCCGCTGGCCGAACCGGTGATCGCACCCGAGCCTGTCGCCAGCGAACCCGGCACCACCCCGGACGAGGACTGGGCGCTCACCAACCAGGCGTTGGACGCGCTCGACCTCGACATGGAACTGGAGCGCCTGGAGCGCCGCGGCCAACCGGCCACGGCTCGCCCGGCCAGCCAGGATGACGGCCTGCAGGCGCGGCGTGACGAACTGCACCCGGACGAACATGCCGACGACCTGTTCGGTACGGCTACCGATGAACCGTTCGAACCGCAACCGGCGATAGAAACCGCGCCCGTGCTGCGGGAGCCGGAGCCCTTGGAGCTGGACCTGGAGCCAGCCCCTGGCGAGCGTACCGAGCCGACGTTAGGTGGCAATCTGGACCTGGATATCGACGACGAGCCGCCGGTACACCGTGCCGCCGAAATCGATGACCACCCCGAATTCAACGAACCGCTGGGTGCCAGCGATGATGAAGCCTCGGTACAGGGTCTGAGCGCCCGCGACGACGAGCCGCTGGAGCTGCACCTGTCTGCGCGCGATGACGAGCCTGTCGAGCCGCTGCCCGGCGAACGCCTGGAGCCAGGCCTTGCCGGCAAAGCCGAGCGCCCGGCGCGCAAGGAGCCGCTGGTCGACGTGGTCGACGACCCGCTGCAACTGGGCTGGGAAAAGCCCGCACCCAACTGGGGCAAGCGCCTGCTGTGGGGCTTCCTGACCCTGCTGGCCGCTGGCTTGCTGGCGTTCCAGTACGTGTGGTTCCACTTCGATGAAATGGCCCGCCAGGACCAGTACCGGCCGCTCTTCCAGCAAGTCTGCCCGTTGGTCGGCTGCGAAGTGCCGACCCGCGTCGATATCGCCCGAATCAAGAGCAGCAACCTGGTAGTACGCAGCCACCCGGACTTCAAGGGCGCACTGATCGTCGATGCGATCATCTACAACCGCGCGCCGTTCGCCCAGCCGTTCCCGCTGCTGGAACTGCGCTTCGCCGACCTCAATGGCCAGCTGATCGCCAGCCGGCGCTTCAAGCCAAGCGAATACCTGTCCGGCGAACTGGCCGGGCGCGGCGAAATGCCCAGCCAGACCCCGATCCATATCGCCCTGGACATCCTCGACCCGGGGCCGAAGGCCGTCAATTACAGCCTGAGCTTCCGCTCGCCGGAATAACCACCAACCCTGTGGGAGCGGGCGTGCCCGCGAACACGGGCGAAGCCCGTGCCATCCATTGCGCCGCCTGCTTCGCGGGCACGCCCGCTCCCACAGGGGCCGCGCAAGGTCCTGGATCCTCCCCCCATACCAAATGTCATAAGCCGACAACTGTTCAGATTTTATCCAAATCCATCTTTATCCGGTCACCGAGAGCGGGTATCATGCCAACCCTTTTTCGAACTCCAAGATTCGGCCCCACAACAGGGATCACCTATGTCGGCGGTACGCATCGGCCCATACACACTACGTAACAACCTGATCCTCGCGCCCATGGCCGGGGTCACGGACCAGCCTTTCCGTACACTTTGCCAGCGCCTGGGCGCCGGCATGGTGGTGTCGGAAATGGTCTCCAGCGACATGAGCCTGTGGAACAGCCGCAAGTCGAGCCTGCGCCGCATCCATGAAGGTGATCCCGAGCCACGCTCGGTACAGATCGCCGGTGGTGATGCGCAGATGATGGCAGCGGCGGCAAAGGCCAACGTCGAAGCAGGCGCCCAGATCATTGATATCAACATGGGCTGCCCGGCAAAAAAAGTCTGCAACAAAGCCGCAGGCTCTGCTTTATTGAGAGATGAAGCCTTGGTCAGCGAGATTCTCCACGCCGTGGTCGGCGCCGTGGACGTCCCGGTGACCCTGAAGATCCGCACCGGCTGGGACCGGGCGAACAAGAACGGCCTGAACGTGGCGAGGATCGCCGAGCAGGCCGGCATCCAGGCGCTGGCGGTGCATGGCCGCACACGCGCCGACCTGTACACCGGCGAAGCCGAATACGACACCATCGCTGCCATCAAGCAGGCGGTGTCGATCCCGGTTTTTGCCAACGGCGATATCACCTCGCCAGAAAAGGCCCGGGCGGTGCTGGACGCCACCGGGGTAGACGGCCTGTTGATCGGCCGGGCCGCCCAGGGGCGGCCATGGATCTTTCGCGAGATCGAGCATTACCTGCGCACTGGCGAACACCTGCCAGCGCCGCAGCTGGACGAAGTGGAACGCATCCTGCTGGAGCACCTGGCCGCGCTGCATGCCTTCTATGGCGATGTGATGGGCGTACGTATCGCCCGCAAGCACGTTGGCTGGTACCTGGCAACACGACCCGGCGGCAAGGAGTTTCGCTCCCGGTTCAACGCTTTGGAAGACACACAAGCGCAGTGCGCCAACGTTCGCGCGTTTTTCAGCGAACGTCGACAGAGCCTTGAGACAGAGGACGGACAAGGGGTGGCCGCATGACGATGATGACCGAGACATTTGTGAGTGGAACAACGCCCGTGAGCGACAACGCCAACCTGAAACAGCACCTCAACACGCCGAGCGAAGAGGGCCAGACCCTTCGCGACAGCGTCGAGAAGGCGCTGCACAACTACTTCGCCCACCTGGAAGGCGCGACCGTGACGGACGTGTACAACCTGGTGCTCTCCGAAGTCGAGGCGCCCCTGCTCGAAAGCGTGATGAACTACGTGAAGGGCAACCAGACCAAGGCCAGCGAGATGCTCGGGCTGAACCGAGGCACCCTGCGCAAGAAGCTCAAGCAGTACGACTTGTTGTAAGCCAGAATCCCAACCAGAAAAGGCGGCTCCCTGAACAGAGGCGCCTTTTTTGCTGACTCCACCGCGTTATTGGAACCCGAAATGACCGACCAGACTACCCGCCTGCCAGTCCGCCGCGCCCTGATCAGCGTCTCCGACAAGACCGGTATCCTCGAATTCGCCCGTGAGCTGCAGCAGCTCGGTGTCGAGATCCTGTCCACCGGCGGCACCTACAAGCTGCTCAAGGACAACGGCGTCAACGCGGTGGAAGTGGCCGACTACACCGGCTTCGCCGAAATGATGGATGGCCGGGTCAAGACCCTGCACCCGAAAATCCACGGTGGCATCCTCGGCCGTCGCGGCACCGACGACGCCATCATGAACGAGCACGGCATCAAGCCGATCGACCTGGTAGCAGTCAACCTGTACCCGTTCGAAGCCACCATTTCCAAGCCTGGCTGTGATCTGCCGACCGCCATCGAGAACATCGACATCGGCGGCCCGACCATGGTCCGTTCGGCTGCCAAGAACCACAAGGACGTGGCCATCGTGGTCAACGCCAGCGACTACGCCGGCATCGTCGAAGGCCTCAAGGCCGGTGGCCTGACCTACGCCCAGCGCTTCGACCTGATGCTCAAGGCGTTCGAGCACACCGCCGCCTACGACGGCATGATCGCCAACTACATGGGCACCATCGATCAGGCCAAAGAGACCCTGAGCACTGAAGACCGCAGCGAATTCCCGCGCACCTTCAACAGCCAGTTCGTCAAGGCCCAGGAAATGCGCTACGGCGAGAACCCGCACCAGAGCGCGGCGTTCTACGTGGAAGCGAAAAAAGGCGAAGCCAGCGTTTCCACCGCCATCCAGCTGCAGGGCAAGGAACTGTCGTTCAACAACGTGGCCGACACCGACGCCGCACTGGAGTGCGTGAAGAGCTTCGTCAAGCCGGCCTGCGTCATCGTCAAGCACGCCAACCCATGCGGCGTGGCCGTGGTACCTGAAGACGAAGGCGGCATCCGCAAGGCCTACGACCTGGCCTATGCCACCGACACCGAGTCGGCGTTCGGCGGCATCATCGCCTTCAACCGCGAGCTGGACGGCGAAACCGCCAAGGCCATTGTCGACCGCCAGTTCGTCGAAGTGATCATCGCCCCGAAAATCTCTCAGGCTGCCCGCGACGTGGTTGCCGCCAAGCAGAACGTACGCTTGCTGGAATGCGGCGAGTGGCCAGCCGAGCGCGCTGCCGGTTGGGACTTCAAGCGTGTCAACGGTGGCCTGCTGGTGCAGAGCCGCGATATCGGCATGATCACTGCCGATGACCTGAAGATCGTCACCAAGCGTGCGCCGACCGAGCAAGAGATCCACGACCTGGTGTTCGCCTGGAAAGTGGCCAAGTTCGTCAAGTCCAACGCCATTGTCTACGCCAAGCAGCGCCAGACCATCGGCGTCGGCGCCGGCCAGATGAGCCGCGTCAACTCCGCGCGCATTGCTGCAATCAAGGCCGAGCATGCCGGCCTGCAGGTGCAGGGCGCAGTCATGGCGTCGGACGCGTTCTTCCCGTTCCGTGACGGCATCGACAATGCGGCTAAAGTGGGTATCAGCGCCGTGATCCAGCCGGGTGGTTCGATGCGTGATGCCGAGGTGATTGCTGCTGCTGACGAAGCCGGCATCGCCATGGTCTTCACCGGTATGCGCCACTTCCGCCACTAAACAAGATGGCCGGCCGATCCTCGGCCCTGCCTGTGGGAGCGGCCTTGCGTCGCGAAAGGGGCGCGTAGCGGCCCCAGATTTTCAGCTTCGCAGCAGAGATTGCCGGGGCCGCTTTGCGGCCCTTTCGCGACACAAGGCCGCTCCCACAGAAGAAGCGGGATCGGCCAGACAGAATTCGAGGTTTTGACATGAAAGTTTTGATCATCGGCAGCGGCGGCCGTGAGCACGCCCTGGCCTGGAAAGTCGCCCAGGACCCACGCGTGGAAAAAGTCTTCGTTGCCCCGGGCAACGCCGGCACCGCCATTGAAGCCAAGTGCGAGAACGTCGCCATCGACGTGTGCGCCCTGGAGCAACTGGCTGACTTCGCCGAGAAGAACGTCGACCTGACCATCGTCGGCCCGGAAGCACCGCTGGTCATCGGCGTGGTCGATCTGTTCCGCAGCCGCGGCCTGGACTGCTTCGGTCCGACCAAGGGCGCGGCCCAGCTGGAAGGCTCCAAGGCCTTCACCAAGGACTTCCTGGCGCGTCACAAGATCCCGACCGCCGACTACCAGAATTTCACCGAAATCGAACCGGCGCTGGCCTACCTGCAGGAAAAAGGCGCGCCGATCGTGATCAAGGCCGACGGCCTGGCCGCGGGCAAGGGCGTGATCGTCGCCATGACCCTGGAAGAAGCCGAAGCCGCCGTGCGTGACATGCTGGCCGGCAACGCCTTCGGCGATGCGGGCTCCCGCGTGGTGATCGAGGAGTTCCTCGACGGCGAGGAAGCCAGCTTCATCGTCATGGTCGACGGCCAGAACGTGCTGCCCATGGCCACCAGCCAGGACCACAAGCGCGTCGGCGACCAGGACACCGGCCCGAACACCGGCGGCATGGGTGCCTACTCCCCTGCCCCAGTGGTCACCGCCGAAGTGCACCAGCGCGTGATGGACCAGGTGATCTGGCCGACCGTGCGCGGCATGGCCGAGGAAGGCAACGTCTACACCGGCTTCCTCTACGCCGGCCTGATGATCGACAAGGCGGGCAACCCCAAGGTCATCGAGTTCAACTGCCGCTTCGGCGACCCTGAGACCCAGCCAGTCATGCTGCGCCTGGAGTCGAGCCTGGTGCTGTTGGTCGAGGCCGCATTCGCCAAGGCGCTGGACAAGGTCGAAGCACAGTGGGACCCGCGCCCGAGCCTGGGCGTGGTACTGGCTGCCGGCGGCTACCCGGGCGACTACGCCAAGGGTGACGTGATCAACGGCCTGGACGCTGCCGCGAAGATCGAAGGCAAGGTGTTCCACGCCGGTACCGCACTGAAGGATGGCAAGGTGACCACCAACGGCGGGCGCGTGCTGTGTGCCACCGCCATGGGCAGCACCGTTGCCGACGCGCAGCAGCAGGCTTACCGCCTGGCCAAGGAAGTAAGCTGGAACGGCAGCTTCTACCGCACCGACATCGGCTACCGGGCCATCGCCCGCGAGCGCGGTGAGCACCAGCAGTAAGTTGTACCGGGCTGCCGCAGCGCGCTCCAGCACCTTGCGCCTGCGGCATCCGGCTCGTCGACAGGGCCCCGAGGGGCCTTGCCTTCGACTTGGCGCGCCGCGCATAGTTAATACCCGGCACCTTGGCTAAGAAGGGATTTCGTAGTGCGTCGGCTTCGGATTGCCTCAGCTCTGATCGTCAGCTTGCTGACCTTGCTCTGCATGTTCCCGGCTGCGGCCGAACATGACGGAGGCTGGGCCGTTCTGCTCGACGAACAGGCCAACCTGCAACTGAGCGACGTGCGCTCCGAGCGTTACCGCAACCAGTTCAGCCCGCTGGTACTCGCCGACCTGGATGCCGCCCCTGCGGAACAGGCCCTGTGGCTGCACTACCGCCTGGAGCCCGGCGAGCAGGAACAACTGCTGCGGGTATTCGCCCCAGACCTTTCTGGCCTGGACCTCTACGCCCTCGAGGGCGACCAGCTTCTGCGTCAGCTGCACCACGGGCGCCAGGCCGGCAATGCCAGCCCGACCCTGCGTGGCAGCGACCATGTACTGCCCCTGCCCAACAGCAAGCAACCCCTGGATATCTACCTGCGCCTGGTTTCCGAGCACCAGCTGCGCCCGGCCATCAGCCTGGAGCCTGCGGCCGTGGCAGCCTCCGACCAGCGCCAGCCACTGCTGTTCGGCATGCTGTTCGGCGGCCTGGTGATGCTGATCATGCACAACCTGATCCGCTTCCTCTACAGCCGCTCCAGCACCACCCTGATCCTGGCGCTGTACCACGGCCTGATGCTGCTCAGCGGCCTGATCCTGCTGAACCTCAGCGGCCCCTGGTGGCACGTGTGGCACAGCGCGCAGACGCCCGCCGCATACCTGACGCTGGTCCTGGCCGGCCTGGCCGGGCTGTGTTTCACCCAGCATTTCTTCTCGCCATGCAACTCGCCACGGCTCAACCGCCTGCTACAGGGCGAGATGCTGGTGGTCGGGTTGAGCGGGTTGGTGCTGCTGTTCGTCGACACCCTGCCCCTGAACCTGATGACCTACGCCCTGATGGCCCTGGGCAGCGTGAGCATGCTGCTGGTCAGCAGCTACCACTGGTACAAGGGCTATGCCCCCGCACGCCTGTTCAGCCTGGCCATGGTGGTGTTCAACCTCGGTGGGCTGGTGCTGCTGCCAGCGCTGCTGGGCCTGACCCGTACTTCGACGCCCTGGCTGCTGTGCATACTGCTGGGGCTGACCGTGGCCAGCGGCCTGCTGCTCAACCTGGCAGTCAGCGAACGCCTGCGGCGCATGAGTGAAGAGCGCTTCAGCGCCAGCCGCGCCCTGGCTGCCAGCGATGCCGAAATCAACGCCAAGGCCGAGTTCCTGGCCAAGATCAGCCACGAAATCCGCACCCCCATGAACGGCGTGCTGGGCATGACCGAGTTGCTGCTGGGCACGCCGCTGTCGGTCAAGCAGCGCGACTACGTGCAGACCATTCACAGCGCCGGCAACGAACTGCTCACGCTGATCAACGAGATTCTCGACATTTCCAAGCTGGAATCCCGGCAGATCGAACTCGATGACGTGCAGTTCGACCTCAACGCGCTGATCGAAGATTGCCTGAACATCTTCCGCGCCAAGGCCGAACAACAGAACATCGAACTGATCAGCTTCACCCAGCCGCAGGTACCACGGGTGATCAGCGGCGACCCGACGCGCCTGCGCCAGGCCTTGTCGAGCCTGCTGGAGAATGCCCTGAAAAACACCGACCAGGGCGAGATCCTGCTGGTAGTGGCGCTGGACCAGCGCGGCGAGGTACCGCGCCTGCGCATCGCCGTGCAGGACAGCGGCGAACCGTTGCCCGCCGCTGACCGCGAAGCCCTGCTGCAGGCCGAGTTGCACAGCCACCACTTCCTGTCCAGCAACAAGCTGGGCGGCCACCTGGGGCTGGTCATCGCCAAGCAGCTGATCGGCCTGATGCAGGGTGAGTTCGGCATCAAGAGCAGCACCGGCATGGGCAACACCCTGTGGCTGACGCTGCCGCTGGACCCTTCGCGCCTGGAACAGCCACCGGCCGACCTGGACAGCCCGCTGCGCGATGCTCGCGTACTGGTGGTGGACGACAACGACACCTGCCGCAAGGTGCTGGTACAGCAGTGCAGTGCCTGGGGCATGAACGTCAGCGCGGTCCCGTCGGGCAAGGAAGCCCTGGCCCTGCTGCGCACCAAGGCCCACCTGCGCGACTACTTTGATGCCGTGCTGCTGGACCAGAACATGCCAGGCATGACCGGCATGCAGCTGGCCGCCAAGATCAAGGAAGACCCGAGCCTGAACCATGACATCCTGGTGGTGATGCTCACCGGCATCAGCAACGCGCCGAGCAAGGTCATTGCGCGCAACGCCGGGGTCAAGCGGATCCTCGCCAAGCCGGTGGCAGGCTACACGCTGAAAACCACCCTGGCCGAAGAACTGGCCCAGCGCGGCCGCGAGCAAGCCATACCAGCCAGTTTGCCCGGCATCCCCCAGGCACTGGACCTGCCCGGCGATTTCCGCGTGCTGGTCGCCGAGGACAACAGCATCTCGACCAAGGTGATCCGCGGCATGCTCGGCAAGCTCAACCTCGAGCCCGACACCGCCAGCAATGGCGAAGAGGCCTTGCAGGCGATGAAGGCGCAGCGCTACGACCTGGTGCTGATGGACTGCGAAATGCCGATACTGGACGGCTTCTCGGCCACCCAGCAGCTGCGCGCCTGGGAAGCGGCCAACCAGCGCCAGCGCACCCCGGTGGTGGCGCTGACCGCGCACATACTTGCCGAACACAAGGAACGCGCCCGCCTGGCGGGCATGGACGGGCACATGGCCAAACCGGTGGAACTGTCGCAGTTGCGAGAGCTGATCCAGTACTGGGCCAATCACCGGGAAGCCAAGGTGGATCCGGTGCATAGTTCCTGATCTGAGGCGCCTGTGCCGGCCTTTTCGCGGGTAAACCCGCTCCCACAGGTACTGCATTAGGCCTGAAGGCAATGCTATCCCTGTGGGAGCGGGTTCACCCGCGAAGAGGCCGGCACAGGCTATCAATAGAATCTGCTGATAAACTCTGCCCAGCCATAACTGCCTGGACTACCCCCCATGCTCCATGAGTTGTTCAGCGTCTACCTGAAAATGCTCGTGCTCTACAGCCCGTTCTTCGTGCTGTCGTGCTTCATCAGCCTGACCCGCGGCCACTCCAGCAAGGAGCGCAAGCAGCTGGCCTGGAAGGTGGCCATCGCCGCGCTGATCGCCAGTGTCCTGCTGTACCTGTTCGGGCGGGCGATCTTCGGCATCTTCGGCATCACCGCCGACGCCTTCCGCATCGGCGCCGGCAGCGTGCTGTTCATCTCGGCACTGGGCATGGCCCAAGGCAAGTCCGCGGTACAGGCCGACAACGTGCAGCAGGATGTCACCATCGTGCCGCTGACCATCCCGCTCACCGTCGGCCCCGGCACCATCGGTGCACTGCTGGTGATGGGCGTCGGCCACCCGCACTGGGACGACAAGCTGTTGGCCATCATCAGCATCGCCCTGGCCAGCTTTACCGTCGGCCTGGTGCTGTACCTGTCACACCGTATCGAGCGCATCCTCGGTGACCAGGGCCTGCAGATCGTCAGCCGGCTGATGGGGCTGTTCGTCTGCGCCCTGGCTGCACAAATCATCTTTACCGGTATCAAAGGCTACCTGGCGCCCTGACCATCGCCGCATTGAGGTCGAACCGATACTCCCCCTGTGCATCCTTGGTTTTCATCAATGCCTGCAGTTCATCTCGCTGGTGTTGGAAGCGCCCGTTGTCCAGCTGCAAGGAAACGCCATTGAACCCGGCTTCGCCCTCCAGCGCCTTTTCGACCAGCAGCATGTCCTGAGAGATGCCGGCGATCGGCTTGTCGAATTGCAGGGTGATACTGCAAAGGTCGAGCGCCGGCCCCGGCTTGAGCAGGCCAAGCTCGATCACCAGCTGCGAACCCAGCGTGCTGAACTTCAGCTGGTGGCGAAAACCTTCGATCGATCGGCCCAGGCCGCTTCTGACTGCAGCCAGCACGGCCTCATGACGGATCGAGCGCATCTTCAGCCACGCCTCGAGTGGCTGTATCTGCGCGCTGCGCGCGGGTTGCCCCAACTGTTTCAGGTCATGCGTACTGGCCAGCTTGATCCAGCCCAGTTGCCGATATGCCTCGCGATAGGCGTCATACCAGGCTCCATAGTTGTCAAAGCGTGACCCCGCATTCCTGTTGGCCACCAACTGGGCGTAAAGGATGGAGTCGAAGGCAGCCTGGCGTTGAATCTGGCCAGCGTCCGCGCGATACAGTAATGCCGTCCCGCCAATCAACATCAGTTGTTCAGCTGTTCTGTCCATTGCGTTGCCTCGTCACAAAGAGCCGAACAAGGCGGCGTTGCAACAACGCCGCCTTGCAATCAGATGTCGTACTGGAGAACGTTCTCGACGCTGCGCACGCCGAGTTTGTTTTCCACGGTTTCGCGGACCTTGTCGTAGACGAAAGTGTTGAGGGTGAGGACAGCCATGCCGGCGTAGTACTCGGTCTTTTCCAGCTTCCACTGGATACCCAGGATGTCATCATCCAGTTGTGGGGCAGACGCCTGGATGCAGTTCACCACCATGACCACATCGTTGTTGTCGGTTTCGACGCAGGCGGCCATCCCGACCATGCCCCTGACCTTGTTCTTGCGCTTGTGATCGACCACCTTGAGGTCATTTTCGACAGTGGTGAGTTTGTCGAAGGCCGCCTTGGCCAGCACACCCAACTTGGTACCACCCAGCACCGCATTACCGACCGCACCAATCGCCCGTACAGCGACAGCGCCTATGGTGACAGACAGCTCGGCAGAGGTTTCCAGCTCGAAGGTGCGACGAGGGATGGTAAAGCCAAGATCACGCATGACATCGATGAACCGGTCGTACCACTCCCTGCTCTGTTTTTCGGCATCGAAGGACTTGTCAGCCACCAAGGTGGCAAAGTGGAAGGCGTTCTTTACGTCATGACGGCTTTGCGAAGACATGCCTGCGCCGCAGGCCAGCAGGTTGCCTTCGACCAGGATGGCTGTGTCGGTTGCAGTGACTTGTGTTTCTGTGGACATGTGGAAACTCCTAGATGGTTGCCCCCCGAGTCAGGGGCGACCACCTTAGCCAGCGCGCCCAGGATGCAGCGCGCTGAAGGGTTTCCGGTGCAACTAGTCGGCCGACGGGTACCAACGCGGCGTGTAGGCCCACACCCCACCCGAGAGGCGAGGAAACACGCAGGTTGTAGATGAACCCACCAGCACCATGGTGCGCATGTCGACCATTTCCGGCAGCAGCTCGGCCAATGTGACGACCTTCAGCGTCTGCCCCGGCCTACCGATGTCACGGCCAAGGACTACAGGCGTGTTCCCCTCGCGGTGCCGACGCACGACCTCCAGCGCTACCCCGAGCTGGTGCGGCCTTGCCTTGGAAATCGGGTTGTAGAACGCCAGCACCAGGTCGGCCTGGGCCGCCAGGTCCAGGCGCTTTTCAATGATCGACCACGGCTTGAGGTTGTCCGACAGCGACATCACGCAGAAGTCATGCCCCAGCGGCGCGCCCGCCTGGGCGGCGGTCGCGAGCGAGGCCGACACCCCCGGCAGGATCTCGAGATCCACCCGGTGCCAGGCCGGGTCCGTGGACGCGTGCAGCGCTTCAAGTACCGCAGCTGCCATGGCGAACACACCCGGGTCGCCCGACGACACCACCACCACCGAACGGCCCTGGGCCGCCAGTTCGAAGGCATGCCGGGCACGCTGCATCTCTTCACGGTTGTCGGTGCAGTGCAGCACCTGGTCGTCACGGAACGGGCCGGCCATACGCACGTAGGTTTCGTAACCGAGCACATCCTCGGCTCGCGCCAGTTCGGCCTTGACCGCCGGCACCATCAGCTCGGCTGCACCCGGCCCCAGGCCGATGACCGCCAGGCGACCCCGACGACGACCGATCTGCGCCACCTCGACCGGGGCAGGCGCCACCGCGATGACCACGTCTGCCACCTCGATCAGCTGCGCAGCAGGCAATGCCGCAGCAACCATGCTGGCGAGATCCTGCGTCCTGGCAGCAAAGCGCAAGGCAATCCCCAGGGCCTGTGCGGCCTCGTGCAGGGCGCTGTCGGCCATGGCTTGCTCGTCGGCCAGCAGGCAGGCCACTGCAGGCTCGGCGATGCCGGCCTGCTGCAATGCCGCACGGATACTGGCCAGGCTGCCGCCAGCAACACCCACTACCACCGAACGCGGGTGGATCAGCAGCTCGTCGCGGCTGGCCGGGCGGGCCTGGTGCCCCACATGGATGGTACGCCGGGCCGCCTCGCTGGCAGGCAACTGCGCCTGCTGCAGCCACGGCGCATCACCTTCGATGCGCACCGCCTCGCCAGCCAGCAGGTCGGAGACAAAGCGCTTGCCTTGCTCGATATCCGCCAGCGCATAGCCCTGTGGCGGGTTCAGCAGACAGGTGCCGAAACGCAGCTCGCCACTGGTGGTGATGGCCGCAGCAACGCCCAGTGCTTCAGCGATTTCGCGCGCCATCACGTTCACACCGCCAAGGCCACCAAGCAACGGCACTACGGCACTGCCGTCTTCGGCCACGGCCAGTACCGGTGGCTCGACACCTTTCTCGCTGAGCAGGCTGGCCAGGCTGCGGATGACGATACCCGCCGCGCACAGGGCGATGATCGGCGTGTTCTGCTGGTACAGCCCACGCAGGGTATCGCCGAACGCGGTGTAGCAAAGGTCGGCACCCTCGACCCGGCCTTCCAGGCCATGGATCGATGCTTGTGGATAACACTGCTGGATACGCTGCGCCGTGGCCAGGCTGCCCTGGCCAAGGATGACGATCGCCGGTGCCTGATGCATGCTCAGCCCTGCCATTTTTCACCCGGCACGATGATCAGCGAGAAGTACGGCGACGACTGTGGGTCGACCTGGTCCAGCGGCACGATCTTCTGGTTGGCCATGGTCGCCCGCTCCACATACAGCGCGCGCCCGTCCAGGCCCAGTTCGGCCAGCACTTCGCGCACCTTGGGGAAGTTGCGCCCAAGCTTCATGATCACCGCCGCGTCGGCGTCGGCCAGGCGACGCTTGAGCTCCTCGGCCGGCAACACGCCAGACAGCACCGACAGGCTCTGGTTGCGGTACACCAGCGGCGCGCCCAGTACCGAGGCACCACCGAGCATCGAGCAGACGCCGGGGATCACTTCGGCCTCGTAGCGCTGCGCCAGGCGGTCGTGCAGGTACATGTAGGAACCATAGAAGAACGGGTCGCCTTCACAGATCACCGCCACGTCGCGGCCGGCATCCAGGTGCTCGGCCACCTGCACGCTGGCCTCGTCGTAGAAGTCGCTGATCACCTGTTCATAGGACAGCGGCGCTGGCAGCGCTTCGGTGGTTACCGGGTAGACCAGCGGCAGCAAGGTCTGCTCGGGCTGCAGGTGCGCCTCGATGATGCCGAAGGCGTTGCCGCGCTTGCCCTTGGCCACGAAGTAGCCGACCACGGGCGCTTCACGCAGCAGGCGCAGAGCCTTGAGGGTAATCAGTTCAGGGTCGCCAGGGCCCACGCCCAGGCCCAGCAGACGTCCACGCGGCGCCATCATTCCACCTCCGTGGCGAGGGCGTTGACCGCAGCGGCGGCCATCGCGCTGCCGCCCAGGCGGCCCTGCATGATCACGAACGGCACGCCACGGCTGTCGGCGGCGAGCATCGCCTTGGACTCGGCGGCACCGACGAAGCCGACCGGGAAGCCGAGGATCAGTGCTGGTTTCGGGGCGCCGGCATCGAGCATTTCCAGCAGGTAGAACAGCGCGGTAGGCGCGTTGCCGATCACCACCACACTGCCTTCCAGGTAAGGTCGCCACAACTCCAGGGCCACGGCGGAACGGGTGTTGCCAGCGTCTTTCGCCAGGCCCGGTACGCTCGGGTCGCGCAGGGTGCAGATGACCTTGTTGTCGGCGGGCAGGCGGGCGCGGGTAATGCCTTCGGCGACCATGTGCGCATCACACAGGATCGGCGCGCCGTTCAGCAACGCCTCGCGCCCGGCCCGGCCGGCGCCTTCGGAGAACTGCAGGCCATCGATGGCGTCGACCATGCCACAGGCGTGGATCACGCGCACGGCGAGCTTTTCGAGGTCTGCGGGGATCCGCTCGAGTCGGGCTTCCTCGCGGATGATCCGGAAGGAATTGCGATAGATCTCCTGACCATCGCGGATGTAGTCAATCATCAAGGTGCTCCGTCGGCAGGTCGAGCATGGCGCCTGCTTCATTCAAGGTAAGGTCGGTGGCGCGCAGGGCGCCGAAGCCCGGCAGGCGCGCATCACGCAGGTACAGGTCGTAACGGCCCGGCGCACGGGCCAGCAGGGTGGCCGGGGCAACATGGGCCACGGCGCAGGATCGGGGGCAACCGGACAAGTGCACGCTGCCGGGCACGCCAGGGCCGAGCAGTGCGGCCAGGGTGACGGCGTCGGCCTTGGTCTCGCCCAGGGCCTTGGCACAGCCACTGGCGCCGGTACAGGCGCTTATGCGGGCCAGTGGCTCATGGTCGTGGCATAGCAGGCCCAGTGCGGACAATCCGGCCTGGGCGTGATCGATGTGTTGCGCTTGCAGGTTGGTCAGCACCAGGCTTTGCCAGGGGCTCAGGCGCAGGCTGCCATCGCCATGTTCACGGGCAACGCGCGCAGCGCCACGCAGCATGGCCGGGGTCAGGCGCCCCTGCGGCGGGGCAACGCCCAAGGCGACGCCCTGCACCTGGGGCAGAACGCCCAGCCACGAGACCCTGCTCGGTTCACGCCGCCATGCGAGCACGGCGGCATCGCGGCGGATGGCCAGGCCGAGTCCGTCGATGAAATCGGTTGCCGAACACACCTCGAGCAACTGGCGCATGCGCGACTGTGCCGGGGTGGCCAGGTCGAGGAAGCGCTCCAGCACCGCACGCACCAGTGCCAGGGCTTGATCCGCCGGCACCGCGCCGAGCACCTGGCCGTCTGCCGGGCAACCTGCCAGGCCAAATGCCAGCCAGGTCTGCTGCCCCAGGCGCAGAGCCGACAGCCACAGGTCATGGGGGTGTTCGAGCATGGCCAGGTTTTCGCCGGCATCCAGCTGCACGGCGAACTTGGCCGACAACTGGTGAAAACGCGGGGTGCCTTCCAGCAGGTCGAGGATCTGCCCGGCCAGCGGCCGAGCGTCCAGCAGCATCGCCGGGTCATGCCCGGCCAGCGGGCTGAGCATCAGGTTGCGCACATCGTCACCGGCGGCATCACGTGGGCCCAGGCCGGCTGCGAGCAGTGTCTCGACCAGGCCGCGATGCTCGCTGCCAATGCCGCGAATCTGCAGGTTGCCGCGGTTGGTGGCCTCGATCACGCCACCGGCGAAACGCTCGGCAGCCGCCGCCACTGCGTCGGCCTGGTCGGCCAGCAGCAGGCCGCCCGGCAGCTTGATGCGGCAGATGCCGCCATCACGGGCACTGACGATGCGCCACAACCCCGGGCAGGCCGAGGGACGGGGCGATACATGGGAGGCATGGGCCTGGGTCAAAGGGGCGTCCGGCAATCTGTGAAAATGCGCTTGAGTGTAGAAGGCGCGGTATTATGCCTGCTTTGTCCGGCGGCATGAAAAGCCGGTGGTCGAGCATCATCGACGATCGAGTAGAAATTCAGGACCGCGTCGCCTTCTTCGCGGGCTCGCCCGCTCCCACAGGATCACCGCTGCCCTCAACGGCTGCGCTGTACCTGTAGGAGCGGGCGAGCCCGCGAAGGGGCGCGCAGCGGCCCCAAAAAATGGCGGAATGAAATACATGGCACCCTGGCTGACAGTTGTAGGTATCGGCGAAGACGGCTTCAGCGGCCTGGGCAAGCAGGCCCGGCGCGCGCTGCTGGGCGCTGCGCGGATCTTCGGCAGCCCGCGCCAGCTGGCCTTGCTGCCACGCTGCGTGGCCGGCGAACGGCTGGGCTGGCCAAGCCCGTTCTCGCTGGCCCCGGTACTGGCCCTGCGCGGCCAGCCGGTGTGCGTGCTGGCCAGCGGCGACCCGATGTTCTACGGCGTCGGCGCCAGCCTGGCGCGCCAACTGCCCGCCGCTGAAATACGCGTGCTGTCGATGCCCTCCTCCTGTGCCCTGGCCGCCGCCCGCCTGGGCTGGCCACTGCAGGACGTGCAGGTGGTATCGCTGGTCGCTCGGCCCCTGGCAGCGCTCAATGCCCACCTGCACAGCGGCCTGCGCCTGCTGGTGCTGAGCAACGACGGCGACAGCCCGGCAGCAATTGCCACGCAGCTGCGCGAGCGGGGCTTCGGGCCAAGCCGCCTGCGGGTCTTCGAACACTTGGGTGGCGTGGACGAACGTGAGTTGGCCGGCACCGCCCAGGGCTGGCCGCACAATGACGTCGCCGCGCTCAACCTGGTAGCCATCGAGTGCCTGGCCACGCCCGAGGCGCCGCGCCTGCACCGGCTGGCCGGGTTGCCGGACAGCGCCTTCCGGCATGACGGCCAGCTGACCAAGCGCGATGTCCGCGCCATCACCCTGGCCCGCCTGGCACCACAGCCCGGCGAGCTGCTGTGGGACGTGGGTGCCGGCTGCGGCTCGATCGGCATCGAATGGATGCGCGCCCACCCGGCCTGCCGCGCCTTGGCCATCGAGGCCGACGAAGGCCGCCAGGGCTTCATCGAACACAACCGTGATGCGCTGGGTGTACCCGGCCTGCAACTGGTCCGGGGCAAGGCACCGGCAGCGCTGGAGGGCCTGGAGCAACCGGATGCGATCTTCATCGGTGGCGGCGTCACCCGCGAAGGCGTGCTCGACCTGTGCTGGGCAAGCCTGCGCCCCGGCGGCCGGCTGGTAGCCAATGCGGTGACCCTGCAAAGCGAACTGGCCCTGGCGCATTTCCGTGAACGCCATGGCGGCGAGCTGACCCGCATCCATGTCGCCCATGCCCAGCCATTGGGCGCGTTCGACACTTGGCGCCAGGCGCTGCCGATCACCTTGCTGGACGTGGTGAAACCCGCCGATGCGTGAAGAAACCCGCGAACAGCCCGCTCCCCTGCGCAGCGGCCTGACCACCGGCAGCTGCGCCACCGCCACCAGCCTGGCGGCAGCACGCTTGCTGCTTGGTGGCGAGAGCAACGACGCCGTCAGCATCACCCTGCCCAAGGGCAAGGTGGTGCAGATGCGCCTGGAGTTCTGCCGCCTCACCAGCCAAGGTGCCGAAGCGGGCACGCTCAAGGACGCCGGCGACGACCCGGACGTGACCCACGGCGCCCTGCTCTATAGCCAGGTGCGCCTGCTGGCCGAACCGGGCATCCGTTTTGTCGCCGGCACCGGCGTCGGCACCGTGACCCGCCCGGGGCTGGTGCTGGCGGTGGGTGAGCCGGCCATCAACCCGGTGCCACGGCGCATGATCAGCGAACACCTGCAACGCCTGGCGGACGAATGCAGCTACCCCGGCGGCTTCGAGGTCACGGTCAATGTGCAGGGCGGCGAGCAACTGGCCCTGAAGACCATGAACCCGCGCCTGGGCATTCTCGGCGGGCTGTCGATCCTCGGCACCAGCGGAATCGTGCGGCCGTTTTCCTGCGCGGCCTACATCGCCTCGATCCACCAGGGCATCGACGTCGCCCACACCAACGGCTACACGCATATCGCCGCATGCACCGGCAACGCCAGCGAAGACACCATGCGCCGCGTCTATGGCCTGCCGGAAATAGCCCTGATCGAAATGGGCGACTTCGTCGGTGCGGTGCTCAAGCACCTGCGCAAGGTGCCGGTGCCACGCCTGACCCTGTGCGGCGGTTTCGGCAAGATCAGCAAACTGGCTGCCGGGCACATGGACCTGCACAGCCGCCACTCCAGCATCGACCTGCCGCAACTGGCCGGCTGGGCAGCGGACATCGGCGCTGACGAGGCGCTGCAGGCATCGATCATTACTGCCAACACCAGCCAGCAGGCCCTTGCACTGGCCCATGCAGCCGGCATCCCCTTGGGTGACGCGGTGTGCGCCCACGCCCTGGCCTTCGCCCGCAGCGTGGTGCCAGCGCAGGTGCAGGTGGAGGTGTTCGCCATCGACCGCCAGGGTGGCATCGTCGGCCGGGCGGGTGTGCAATGAACGGGCGCATCCTGCTGCTGGGCGGCGTCACTGAAGCCCTGGCCATCGCTCGCCGCCTGGGCCCGCAGCACGTCTACAGCCTGGCAGGCATCGGCCGGGTGCCGCAGGACCTGCAATGCCAGGTTCGGGTCGGCGGCTTTGGTGGTGCCGAAGGGCTGGCCAGCTACCTGCACGAGGCAGGCATCACGTTGTTGATCGATGCTACCCATCCCTATGCCGCACAGATCAGCCGCAATGCGGCCAACGCCGCACGCATGGCCGGTATCCCGTGCTGGGCCTTGCGCCGCCCGGCCTGGCAGGCGCAAACGGGGGACGACTGGCGCGAGGTCGAGGACTGGGCGGGGTTGATCGAGGTACTCAAGCCGTTTCGCAGGCCATTGTTCACGCTGGGGCGTGAGCCGCTGCAACATCTGGACGAGATACCGCCGGAGCAGTTCTGGACCTTGCGTGCGCTGGAGGCGTGCCCTGGCAATGATCGCTGCGAAGTGATTGGCGCACGCGGGCCGTTCCATATCGAGGATGAGCGGGCGTTGTTCCAGCGCCGCAAGATCGATGTGCTGATCAGCAAGAACAGCGGCAGCGTGGCGACCGAACCGAAGCTGGAAGTGGCGCGGGAGCTGGGGATACCTGTGCTGATCCTGAAGCGACCGGCTTTGCCGGATGTGGACCGGGCATTCGACTCGCCAGCCGACCTGGCTGCGGCACTCGACCTGCAATAACAAATTTCGCAAACACGCTGCAGCCCCCTGTGGGAGCGGGTTTACCCGCGAAGAAATCAACGCGGTGCATGGCACCGGCTTCGCCGGTGTTCGCGGGTGAACCCGCTCCCACAGGGGACGCGGCAACTTTCATGTATTTGCACAAGACAGTTGCTCCTACAGCCATTTCGGACTTTTCTTGCAAACCATGAAGTGGCCATGTGCCGCACTGCTACCTTAAACTCGGCACTCCCTCCCGGAAGGCGCTACCCATATGGAAATGCAATGGTGGATCTGGCTGGTCTTCGGCATCGCGCTGATCCTGCTCGAACTGGTCCTGCCGACGTTCTTCATCCTCTGGTTCGGCATCGGCGCCGTGCTGGTTTCACTCATCTCGCTGGCCGCCCCCAGCCTGCAACTGGACATGCAGGTGCTGCTGTGGGTGCTGATGTCGTCAGTTACCACGGCTCTGTGGTTCAAGCTGTTCCGGCGCAAGCAACCAGACGTGCGCTGGACCGCCGAAAGCGTGATCGGTGAAGTAGGGCTGCTGACTGCTGGTGTGTCGGAGTTCCAGAAAGGCCGTGTGCGCTTCCAGAAGCCTATCCTCGGCAACGAGGAATGGACCTGCGTCGCCAACAGCGAGATCGCGGCCGGCGAGCGGGTACGCCTGACCGCCATCGAAGGGAACACCGCCCGGGTCATCCGGGCCTGAATCCGCACTAAAAGGAATTTCGCATCATGACCAGCCTCATCGTCGTCGTCGCCATCGCCCTGTTCGTCCTGATCACCGTGTTCAAAGGGGTGCGCATCGTGCCCCAGGGCGAAGAATGGGTCGTCGAGCGCCTGGGCCGCTACCAAAGCACCCTCAAGCCCGGCCTGAACATCGTCATCCCGTACATGGACGTGGTCGCCTACCGCCTGCCGACCAAGGACATCATCCTCGATGTGCAGCAGCAGGAAATCATCACCCGGGACAACGCGGTGATCGTCGCCAACGCCCTGTGCTTCGCCAAGGTGGTCGACCCGCAGAAGGCCTCCTATGGCGTGCAGGACTTCTCGTTCGCCGTCACCAGCCTGACCATGACCTCGCTGCGCGCCATCGTCGGCGCCATGGACCTGGACGAAGCGCTGTCCAGCCGCGAGCAGATCAAGGCGCGCCTGCGCGAGGCGATGTCCGAGCAGACCGAAGACTGGGGCGTGACCGTACGCTCGGTGGAAATCCAGGACATCAAGCCCTCGGAGAACATGCAACTGGCCATGGAGCGCCAGGCGGCAGCAGAGCGTGAGCGCAAGGCCGACGTGACCCGTGCCGAAGGGGCCAAGCAGGCGGCGATCCTGGAAGCAGAAGCACGCTTGCAGGCTGCCAGGCTGGATGCCGAAGCGCAGATCAGCCTGGCCGAGGCCTCGGCGCGGGCGATTACGCTGGTCAAGGACGCGGTCGGCAACGAGACCGTGCCGGCGATGTACCTGCTCGGCGAGCGCTATGTGGGGGCGATGGAGAACCTGGCGGGCAGCAGCAATGCCAAGGTGGTGGTGCTGCCGGCGGACCTGCAGGAGACCGTGCGTGGGCTGATGGGGCGTGGCAAGGCTTGAGGGCACCTTTGCCTTCATCGCCGGCAAGCCAGCTCCCACAGGTTTACCACAGGCCTTGAAATCTGTGCGGTCCCTGTGGGAGCTGGCTTGCCGGCGATTGGGCTGCAAAGCAGCCCCTCGAAGGGCCCGGCCTGCGTCACTTCACCGCACCCCGCCATTTTTACCTATACTCCGCCTTACAATACCCACCACGATTCCTGACCGGATCTCTCCATGCCCCCACGTCGGCACATCGCCTGGATAGCCTGCCTTGCAGTGCTGTTCAACCTGCTGGCCATGCCGCTGTCTTCCGCCGCGCCCAAGGGCCCGGCCGAGCAGCTGCTGTGGGGGGCCTTCTGTTCCAGCATGGCCAACAAGGCCAAGGTCGACGTCCAGGCCCTGGCCAAGATCGACCTCGGCCCGCAAAGCGACGACAGCGCCAGCATGATGAATTGCTGGTGCTGCTCCGGTGCCGCGCCGCTGCTGGCCCTGCCCGGTTACCCGCCGCAGCTGCACAACCCGCCGCAGCTGCACAACCCGCCGATACTGCTCGCCGGCCTGCTGCCGCCACCCGCCGACTACCACGCCACGCCGCGCCAACTCTGGCCGGCGCTCAATCCCCGTGCCTCTCCGCTGGCCTGAGTTCTTCACGCTGTCTGCCTGAACCTGAACAGAAACGGAGATTCACCATGCTCAAGCACGCCCTCGTCATGGCCGCCCTGCTGCTGCCCGGCGCCTTTGCCAATGCCCACGAATACAGCGTGGGTGACCTGCACATCGCCCACCCCTGGTCACTGCAGCTGCCCCCCAACGCCCCCAACGTCGCGGCGTATTTCGTGGTGCACAACAATGGCCAGGCCGACGACCGCCTGCTCAGCGTCGATAGCCCCATCAGCGATGACGCACAACTGCACGAGCATGCCATGAGCGCCAGCGGTGCCATGAAGATGCAGCAGGTGCCCAGCGTGGTGGTGCCCGCAGGCAAGGACCTGACCTTCGCCCCCAGCGCCTACCATGTGATGCTGATGCAGCCCAAGGACCGCAGCCTGCTCAGCGACGGCAAGCGCTTCCCGTTGACCCTGCACTTCGAAAAGGCCGGCGATATCACCGTCGATGTGGCCGTGCAGAAGCAGGCGCCGACGGACCAGCCGCAAGCCCACGAACACGCGCACTGATCACCCGCTGAAAGGCACTCGCCATGAGCCTGCCGCGCAACAGCATCAGCCGTACCACCCGCCCTGACCGCAGGCGCGCCGGTGGCGGATGGCTGAGCCTGTTCGCCATGTGGATGATCTTCATCGGCCCGCTGATTTCCCAGTCGATGCCGATGGACCACCACGCCGGCATGAGCATGCCGATGGACATGCCGATGGCCACCGCCCATCAGCATGGCGGCGACACCCATCACGGCCAGGCTGGCGATGGCCAGCTGCATGTGATGTGGGAAAAGTGCGGTTACTGCAGCCTGTTGTTCAACTGCCCGGCCCTGCCCCAGGCCCTCAGCCCGCTCAGTGCCGGCAGCGTCGTACCCACCACCCACCTGTACGCACCCACGCGCCAGGGCCATGCCCGGCAGGCTGTATTCCCCGGCGCGCGCAGCCGCGCCCCACCTTCCTCGATCAACGTCTGAACCCACATTTTTTGCGCACGGAGCCAGGAGGCTTCGCGCTGACTCATGACTGATCGACTGGAATCATTATGTCCGGCTGCACCCCTGTTTTTGCCTTGTCCCTGCGTGGGACCATCGCCGCCGTGTGCGGCTCGCTGCTCGCGCCCGTGGCCCTGGCCGCCGACCCAGGCCATGAAGGCCATGCACACGACGCCCCCGAGCTGAGCCCGACGGTGATCACCGCCGTGGCCCCGAGCTCGCCGCTGACCGTGGTCACCAACCCGAAAGACCCGCGCCAGCCGGTGCCGGCCAGCGATGGCGCCGACTACCTGAAGACCATCCCCGGCTTCTCGGCCATCCGCGCCGGCGGCACCAACGGCGACCCGGTACTGCGCGGCATGTTCGGCTCGCGCCTGAACATCCTCACCAATGGCGGCCTGATGCTGGGCGCCTGCCCCAACCGCATGGACGCCCCCACGTCGTACATCTCGCCGGAAACCTACGACCGCCTGACCGTCATCAAAGGCCCGCAAAGCGTGATCTGGGGCCCGGGCGGCTCGGCGGGCACCATCCTCTTCGAGCGCGAGCCGGAGAAGTTCGGCACCCTCGGCAGCCGGGTCAATGCCAGCCTGCTGGCCGGCTCCAACGGCCGTTTCGACAAGGTGCTGGACACTGCCGCCGGCAACGACCAGGCCTACGCCCGCTTCGTCGGCAACCAGTCGCGCTCGGACGACTACCACGACGGCGATGACAACACCGTGCCGTCACGCTGGGACAAGTGGAACGGCGATGTCGCCCTCGGCTGGACCCCCGACCAGGACACCCTGCTGGAACTCACCGCCGGCAAGGGCGATGGCGAGGCCCGCTATGCCGGGCGTGGCATGGACGGCTCGCAGTTCAAGCGCGAAAGCCTGGGCCTGCGTTTCGAAAAGTCCAACCTCGGCGAGGTGCTCGACAAGGTCGAGGCGCAGGTCTACTACAACTACGCCGACCACGTGATGGACAACTACAGCCTGCGCACGCCTTCGGGCAGCGGCATGATGGGCATGCCGATGGTCAGCAACGTCGACCGCCGCACCATGGGCGCACGCATCAAGGCCACCTGGCGCTGGGCTGATGTTCAACTGATCGGCGGCATCGACGCGCAGGCCAACGAACATCGCAAGCGCGGTGGCATGGGTGTGGACGCGCACAAGGGCAAGGCCTGGACCAAGGACGCCGACTTCCACAACTACGGTGCCTTCGGCGAGCTGACCTGGTACGTCAGCGGCGAGGACCGGTTGATCAGCGGTGCCCGCCTGGACCGCGCCTCGGCCCGCGACTTCCGCGCGACCAGCGCCACCAACGGCAACACCCGCGCCGACACCCTGCCCAGCGGTTTCGTGCGCTACGAGCACGACCTGGCTGCGCTGCCAGCCACCACCTACATCGGCCTCGGCCATGCGCAACGCTTCCCCGACTACTGGGAGCTGTTCTCGGCGGGCGGCCCCACCGGCTCGGTCAATGCCTTCGACAGCATCAAGCCGGAGAAGACCACCCAGCTCGACTTCGGTGTCCAGTACCGCGACGAGCGCATGGAAGCCTGGGCTTCCGGCTACGTGGGGCAGATCCGCGACTACATCCTGTTCGACTACCAGGGGATGAGCTCCCGGGCGCGCAATATCGACGCCCGCATCATGGGCGGCGAATTGGGCGCGGCCTATCAGCTGACGGAAAACTGGAAGGCCGATGCCACGCTGGCCTACGCCTGGGGCAAGAACAGCAGTGACGGCACGGCACTACCGCAAATGCCGCCCCTGGAAAGCCGCCTGGGCCTGACCTACAGCCGCGATGTCTGGAGCGTCGGCGCACTGTGGCGGTTGGTGGCGGCGCAGAACCGCATCGCCGAGAACCAGGGCAACGTGGTCGGCAAGGACTACGACAAGAGCGCCGGATTCGGCGTGTTCTCGCTCAATGGCGCCTACAAGGTAAGCAACCACCTCAAGCTCAGCGTAGGGGTCGACAACCTGTTCGACAAGACCTACGCCGAGCACTTGAACCTGGCCGGGAACGCCGGGTTCGGCTACCCGGCTACCGATCCACAGCCGGTCAACGAGCCAGGCAGGACCTTCTGGACCAAGGTCGACTTCAGCTTCTGACAACAACAACGGGCGCGGCGCAGGTCGCGCCCATCTGCTGGTCAAACAGGAGGTTCCCATGAGAGGAACACGCATCAACTTCTACAACCTGGCCTGGCGTTGGCACTTCTATGCGGGGCTGTTCGTGGCCCCGTTCATGATCCTGCTGGCAATTACCGGGATCATCTACCTGTTCAAGCCGCAGCTCGACCCGCTGCTGTACCGCGAGCTGATGGTGGTCGAAGCCGGCCACCACCGACAGGGCGCGGACACGATGCTGGCCGAGGTGCGCAAGGCCTACCCCAAGGGCCACGTTGGCCAGTACCTGCCGCCGCTGGACGCCGAACGCAGCGCACAATTCGTGGTGCATGACGGCGGGCGCGAACTGAACGTGTTCGTCGACCCCTATAGCGGCAAAGTCCTCGGCGAACAGGATGGCAAGCAGAACCTGCAGGCCATCGCCCGCGCCCTGCATGGCGAACTGATGGTCGGCACGGTCGGTGACCGCCTGGTAGAACTGGCCGCGGGCTGGGGCATCGTGCTGGTGGTGTCGGGCCTGTACTTGTGGTGGCCACGCGGGCGCAATGGCGCTGGGGTGCTGTGGCCACGGCTGTCGGCACGCGGCCGACTGTTCTGGCGCGACCTGCATGCGGTGACCGGTTTCTGGGGCTCGGCCTTGTTGCTGCTGATGCTGGTCAGCGGCATGACCTGGACCGGCCTGTGGGGCAAGCAGTACGCCGACTTGTGGAACCGCTTTCCGGCGGCCATGTGGAACGACGTGCCCAAGTCGGACCAGCAGGCGGGTGAACTCAACAGCGCGCACCGCCAGACCGTGCCCTGGGCGATGGAAAACACGCCGATGCCGCAGTCCGGTGCACACGCCGAACATGCCGGGCATCACATGATGTCGAGCGCGCCGGCAGCGCCACAGATAAGCCTGCAGCAGGTCGAAGACATCGCTACCGCGCGCCAGGTCGAACCGGGTTACAGCATTACCGCGCCGACCACGGCCGATGGCGTGTTCACCATCGCCGTATTCGCCGACGACCCGCGCAACGACGCCACCCTGCATGTCGACCAGTACACCGGCAAGGTGCTGGCCGATGTGCGCTGGCACGACTACAGCCCGGTCGCCCGTGCCACCGAGCTGGGTGTGATGCTGCATGAAGGCAAGATGTTCGGGGCGTTCAACCAGATCATCATCCTGCTGGTGTGCCTGATGATCTTGCTGGGCTCGGTGAGCGGGCTGGTGATGTGGTGGAAGCGCAGGCCGGCCGGCGGGCTGGGTGTGCCGCCGCTGCGCCATGACCTGCCGCGCTGGAAAGTAGCGGTGGGGGTGATGCTGGTACTGGGGTTGATGTTCCCGCTGGTGGGGGTGTCGATGGTGGTGATGTGGCTGGTGGATAGCCTGGTGGTGAGGCGCGGTCGGGTGCTGGCCAGCGCCTGAGCCTTGCTTCGTCTGTGCCGGCCCTTTCGCGGGTAAACCCGCTCCCACAGTTTCTGCGCCAAGCCTTAGGGCAGCGCGGTCCCTGTGGGAGCGGGTTCACCCGCGAAGAGGCCGGCACAGGCACAACACTGCTCCCCAAAAGTCGAGTCGATCTGTCGCGCCCCGAACTGGAACGCGCGTGTTAGCCTAGCCGGCTACCTCTGACAAGACGACCGACCGTCCAACGGAATGCAGCCTATGACGCAAACCTCACCCACAGCGCCAGATGAACAGCATCTGCAGCGCAACCTGACCAACCGCCACATCCAGCTGATCGCCATCGGTGGCGCGATCGGTACCGGCCTGTTCATGGGCTCGGGCAAGACCATCAGCCTGGCCGGGCCGTCGATAATCTTCGTCTACATGATCATCGGCTTCATGCTGTTCTTCGTCATGCGCGCCATGGGCGAACTGCTGCTGTCGAACCTCAACTACAAGTCGTTCATCGATTTCTCCGCCGACCTGCTCGGCCCCTGGGCGGGCTACTTCACCGGCTGGACCTACTGGTTCTGCTGGGTAGTCACCGGCATCGCCGATGTGGTCGCGATCGCGGCCTATACGCAGTTCTGGTTCCCCGAACTGCCGCAGTGGATACCGGCGCTGACCTGCGTAGGGCTGCTGCTGTCGCTGAACCTGGTGACGGTGAAGATGTTCGGTGAAATGGAGTTCTGGTTCGCCCTGATCAAGATCGTCGCCATCATCGGCCTGGTCGTCACCGGCCTGTACATGGTCATCACCGGCTTCACCTCGCCCAGCGGGCGCACCGCGCAGCTGGCCAACCTGTGGAATGACGGCGGCATGTTCCCCAATGGCCTGATGGGCTTCTTCGCCGGCTTCCAGATCGCCGTGTTCGCCTTCGTCGGCATCGAGCTGGTAGGCACCACCGCCGCCGAAGCGAAGAACCCGGAACGCACCCTGCCACGGGCGATCAACTCGATCCCGGTACGGATCATCGTGTTCTACGTGCTGGCGCTGATCGCGATCATGGCCGTGACCCCATGGCGCGACGTGGTGCCGGGCAAGAGCCCGTTCGTGGAGCTGTTCGTGCTGGCCGGCCTGCCGGCGGCGGCGAGCATCATCAACTTCGTGGTGCTGACCTCGGCGGCCTCGTCGGCCAACAGCGGCGTGTTCTCCACCAGCCGCATGCTCTACGGCCTGAGCCAGGAGGGTGACGCACCCAAGGCGTTCGAGAAACTGTCGAGCCGCTCGGTACCAGCCAACGGCCTGTACTTCTCCTGCACCTGCCTGCTGCTGGGCGCAGTGCTGATCTACCTGGTGCCGAACGTGGTCGAGGCATTCACCCTGGTCACCACCGTTTCGGCGGTGCTGTTCATGTTCGTCTGGACACTGATCCTGCTGTCGTACCTGAAGTACCGCAAGCACCGCGCGGCACTGCACCAGGCCTCGAAGTACAAGATGCCGGGCGGGCGCTTCATGTGCTACGTGTGCCTGGTGTTCTTTGCTTTCATCCTGGTGTTGCTGAGCCTGGAAGACGATACCCGCGCGGCATTGCTGGTGACGCCGATCTGGTTCGTGCTGCTGGCGGTGACCTATCAGGGTGTGCGCAGCAAGCGCCATCCGCGAACGGCAGTGCGTAACAGCTGATGGCCGAGGGGGCTGCTCTGCAGCCCTTTCGCCGGCAAGCCAGCTCCCACAGGGACAGCGCATGGCTCGAGGCCGATGCGGTCGGGGTGGGAGCTGGCTTGCCGGCGATGGGCCGCACAGCGGCCCCAATCCTGTGCACACAAATCCATCAGGCACCAACCTGGATCCAACCAACGCCCCAACACCTCGCACAACCCCTCTATTGCGCACCTTCCGCCGTTAGGCACACCCCTTGCAACACCCCTCCCCGCTTGCCCAACACATAAAAACTCAGCGGAGAGAGCACATGAAGCGACGCAGTCTGATCAAGGCCTTCACCCTTAGCGCATCGATTGCCGCAATGGGCCTGAGCTGGAGCATCCAGGCCGCCGAAACCATCAAGGTCGGCATCCTGCATTCGCTGTCGGGGACCATGGCCATTTCCGAGACTTCGCTCAAGGACATGGCGCTGATGACCATCGAGCAGATCAACGCCAAGGGTGGCGTGAACGGCAAGCTGCTCGAGCCGGTGATGGTCGACCCGGCCTCCAACTGGCCGCTGTTCGCCGAAAAGAGCCGACAGCTGCTGACCCAGGACAAGGTGGCAGTGGTGTTCGGCTGCTGGACCTCGGTGTCACGCAAGTCGGTGCTGCCGGTGTTCGAAGAGCTCAACGGCCTGCTGTTCTACCCGGTGCAGTACGAGGGTGAAGAGATGTCGCCGAACGTGTTCTACACCGGCGCCGCGCCCAACCAGCAGGCCATCCCGGCCGTGGAGTACCTGATGAGCGAGGACGGCGGCAGCGCCAAGCGCTTCTTCCTGCTAGGCACCGACTACGTCTACCCGCGCACCACCAACAAGATCCTGCGTGCCTTCCTGCACAGCAAGGGCGTGGCCGACAAGGACATTGAGGAGGTGTACACGCCGTTCGGCCACAGCGATTACCAGACCATCGTCGCCAACATCAAGAAGTTCTCCGCCGGCGGCAAGACCGCCGTCATCTCCACGGTCAACGGCGACTCCAACGTGCCGTTCTACAAGGAGCTGGCCAACCAGGGCCTGAAGGCCACCGACGTGCCGGTGGTGGCGTTCTCGGTGGGCGAAGAAGAACTGCGCGGCATCGACACCAAGCCGCTGGTGGGCCATCTGGCGGCGTGGAACTACTTCGAGTCGGTGGATAACCCGGTCAACCAGAAATTTGTCGCCGACTGGAAGGCCTACGCCAAGGCCAAGGGCCTGCCAGGCGCGGACAAGGCGGTGACCAACGACCCGATGGAGGCCACCTACGTGGGCATCCACATGTGGGCGCAGGCGGTGGAGAAAGCCAAGTCCACCGATGTCGACAAGGTGCGCGAGGCACTGGCCGGGCAAAGCTTCGAGGCGCCGTCCGGTTTCACCCTGACCATGGACAAGACCAACCACCACCTGCACAAGCCGGTGATGATCGGCGAGATCCAGGATGACGGGCAGTTCAGCGTGGTGTGGGAAACCGAGCAACCGCTGCGGGCGCAGCCATGGAGCCCGTTCATTCCCGGTAACGACAAGCGCCCTGATTACGCCGTGAAAGGTAACTGAGTGCATGGGGCCGCTGCGCGGCCCATTCGCGGGTAAACCCGCTCCCACAGGTACGGTGCAAGGTCTGAGACTTTTGCGATCCCTGTGGGAGCGGGTTCACCCGCGAAGAATCCAACGCCGATTTTCAGGATTACTCGCATGCTCAGACTGCTGCTCACCCTGCTCCTGCTGATGCCCTTGGCAACCCAGGCCAGCGAGGGCGAATTCTTCCTCGCTGCCAAGCCCGCCGAGCAAGCCCGCCTGCTCGAAGGCTGGGCCGCGCAACCCGATGCCGCCCGCCTGCCGCTGCTGGACAACCTGCGCCAAGGCCGCATCGCCGCCGACGACACGCGCAAGGTGCGCCTGAACAACCGCCTGCGCGGCCTGATCGACAACGCCCTGGCCAGCCACCAGCTGCTCAGCGACAACAGCGCAACCCGCCTGGCCGCCGCCCAGCAACTGCAAAAGAGCGCCCAGCCCGCGCAGATGGCCTTCCTCGACCGGCGCTTCGCCATCGAAGTGGACCCCGCCGTGCACGCCGCCCTCGGCCTGGCCCTGGCCAACCTGCAACTGGGCGCCAGCGAACCAGCGGTACGCCTGGCTGCCGTGCGCCTGCTCGGCGAAACCGGTGACCCGCTGGCCCGCACCCGCCTCGAAGCCTTGCTGCAACCCAACGCGGAAACCGACCCGGGCGTGCGCACCGCCGCCGAAACCAGCCTGGCCCAGGTGCAGCGCAAGCTGCTGGTGGGCGAACTGCTCGGCCAGGCCTTCAGCGGCCTGTCGCTGGGCTCGATCCTGCTGCTGGCAGCCCTTGGCCTGGCCATCACCTTCGGCCTGCTCGGGGTGATCAACATGGCCCACGGCGAAATGCTGATGCTCGGCGCCTACAGCACCTACATGGTCCAGGTACTGCTGCAGCGCTACGCCCCCGGCGCCATCGAGTTCTACCCGCTGATCGCTTTGCCGGTGGCGTTCGCCATCAGTGCCGGGGTTGGCATGGCGTTGGAGCGCACGGTAATCCGCCACCTGTATGGCCGCCCACTGGAAACCCTGCTGGCGACCTGGGGCATCAGCCTGATCCTGATCCAGGCCATCCGCCTGCTGTTCGGCGCGCAGAACGTCGAAGTCAGCAACCCGACCTGGCTGTCGGGGGGCATCCAGCTGCTGCCCAACCTGGTGCTGCCATACAACCGCCTGGTGATCATCGGCTTCGCCCTGGCCGTGGTACTGCTCACCTGGCTGCTGCTCAACCGCACACGGCTGGGCCTGAACGTGCGCGCGGTCACCCAGAACCGCAACATGGCCGCCTGCTGCGGCGTGTCCACCGGGCGCGTAGACATGCTCGCCTTCGGCCTCGGCTCGGGCATCGCCGGGCTCGGCGGCGTGGCCCTGAGCCAGGTCGGCAACGTCGGCCCGGACCTGGGCCAGAGCTACATCATCGACTCGTTCCTGGTGGTGGTGCTCGGCGGCGTCGGCCAGTTGGCCGGCAGCCTGTGGGCAGCCTTCGGCCTTGGCATCGCCAACAAGCTGCTAGAGCCGCAGATCGGCGCCGTGCTCGGCAAGATCCTCATCCTTGCGTTGATCATTCTGTTCATCCAGAAGCGCCCGCAAGGCCTGTTCGCCCTCAAGGGACGGGTAATCGACTGATGAACCAGCCACTGCTTGTCACCGCTACGCAAAAGGCCGGACCACGCCTGACCCTGGCCATCGGCGCCGTCGTCGTCCTGCTGCTGGTGGCCCTGCCGCTGCTGTCGCTGCTGCCGGCGGACCATGCCCTGCAAGTGTCGGCCTACACCCTGACCCTGGTCGGCAAGATCCTCTGCTACGCCATCGTCGCGCTGGCCCTGGACCTGGTCTGGGGCTACGCCGGGCTGCTGTCGCTGGGCCACGGGCTGTTCTTCGCCCTCGGTGGCTACGCCATGGGCATGTACCTGATGCGCCAGGCCGCCGGTGACGGCCTGCCAGGGTTCATGACCTTCCTGTCGTGGAGCGAGCTGCCGTGGTACTGGGCTGGCACCCAGCATTTCGCCTGGGCCCTGTGCCTGGTGGTGCTGGCGCCCGGGCTGCTGGCGCTGGTGTTCGGCTGGTTCGCCTTCCGCTCGCGGATCAAGGGCGTGTACTTCTCGATCATGACCCAGGCGCTGACCTTCGCCGGCATGTTGCTGTTCTTCCGCAACGAAACCGGCTTTGGCGGCAACAACGGCTTTACCAGCTTCCGCACCATCCTTGGCTTCGACATTGCCGCCCAAGGCACCCGCGCGGTGCTGTTCCTGCTCACCGTCGGCCTGCTGCTGGCCAGCCTGTACCTGTGCTGGCGCCTCACCCGCAGCAAGTTCGGCCGCCTGCTCACCGCCGTGCGCGACGCCGAAAACCGCCTGATGTTCTGTGGCTACGACCCACGCGGTTTCAAGCTGCTGGTGTGGGTGCTAAGCGCCGTACTGTGCGGCCTGGCCGGTGCGCTGTACGTACCGCAGGTGGGCATCATCAACCCCAGCGAGATGTCGCCGACCAACTCCATCGAAGCCGCCGTGTGGGTGGCCCTGGGCGGGCGCGGCACCTTGATCGGCCCGCTGCTCGGCGCCGGCCTGGTCAATGGCATGAAAAGCTGGTTCACCGTGGCCTTCCCGGAGTTCTGGCTGTTCTTCCTCGGCGCGTTGTTCATCCTCGTCACCCTGTACCTGCCCAAGGGCGTGGTCGGCCTGTTGAAGAAAAGGAGCCAGCCATGAGAGGCGTGCCCCCGGTCCACCCGGAATTCATGCTCGAACCGGTGTTCGACAACCTCGGCGCCGGCCGCGACGCCATCGGCCTGGGCCACAGCCGCAAGGCCGGCCTTGATACCCGCCATGGCACGGTGCTGAGCCTGGAAGACATCAGCGTCAGCTTCGATGGCTTCAAGGCGCTGAACGCGCTGAACCTGTACATCGGCGTGGGCGAGCTGCGCTGCATCATCGGCCCCAACGGGGCCGGCAAGACCACGATGATGGATGTGATCACCGGCAAGACCCGGCCCGACAGCGGTACGGCCTATTTCGGTGACACCCTCGACCTGACCCGCATGAGCGAATACCAGATCGCCCAGGCCGGCATAGGCCGCAAGTTCCAGAAGCCCACGGTGTTCGAGGCGCTGACGGTGTTCGAAAACCTGGAGCTGGCGCTGAAGACCGACAAGTCGGTATGGGCCAGCCTGGCAGCGCGCTTGGGTGGTGAGCAGCGCCAGCGCATCGAAGAGGTGCTGGGCACCTTGCGCCTGCTGCCGCTGGCCCAGCGCCAGGCGGGCTTGCTGTCGCATGGGCAGAAGCAGTTCCTGGAGATCGGCATGCTACTGGTGCAGGAGCCGCAACTACTGTTGCTGGACGAGCCGGTGGCGGGCATGACCGATGCCGAGACCGAGTTCACCGCCGAGCTGTTCAAGGGGTTGGCTGGCAAGCATTCGCTGATGGTGGTGGAGCACGACATGGGGTTTGTCGGCAGCATTGCCGACCATGTGACCGTGCTGCACCAGGGCAGCGTGCTGGCGGAAGGGTCGCTGGAGCAGGTGCAGGCGGATGAGCGGGTGGTCGAGGTGTATCTGGGCCGCTAGACATTGAAACCTGTGCCGGCCTCTTCGCGGGTAAACCCGCTCCCACAGGTACGGCACAGGCCTGAAGAGCTGCGCAGTCCTTGTGGGAGCGGGTTCACCCGCGAAAAGGCCGGCACAGGCAAAGCAGATTTCCCAGGAACCACACATGCTGAAAATCGACACCCTGCACCAGTACTACGGCGGCAGCCATATCCTCCGGGGTCTGTCCTTCGAAGCCAAGGTCGGCGAAGTCACCTGCCTGCTGGGCCGCAACGGCGTGGGCAAGACCACCCTGCTGCGCTGCCTGATGGGCCTGGTTCCGGCCCGCGACGGCAGCATCGAATGGGAAGGCAAGCCGATCACCAGCCTCAAGCCCCAGCAACGGATCCACGCCGGCATCGCCTACGTGCCCCAGGGCCGCGAGATCTTCCCGCGCCTCACTGTCGAGGAAAACCTGCTGATGGGCCTTTCGCGCTTCCCCGCCCGTGAAGCTCGGGAGGTACCGCCCTTCATCTACGAACTGTTCCCCGTGCTGGAACAGATGAAACAACGCCGTGGCGGTGACCTGTCCGGCGGCCAGCAGCAACAGCTGGCCATCGGCCGCGCGCTGGCCAGCCGCCCGCGCCTGCTGATCCTCGACGAGCCCACCGAGGGTATCCAGCCTTCGGTGATCAAGGAGATCGGCGCAGTCATCCGCCGCCTGGCCGAGCGTGGCGACATGGCAATCCTGCTGGTGGAGCAGTTCTACGACTTCGCCGAGGAGCTGGCCGACCAGTATCTGGTGATGGCCCGTGGCGAGATCATCCAGCGGGGGCGCGGTGAAAACATGCAGGCCGAAGGTGTGCGCGGGCTGGTAACCATTTAATCTGCAAGCAACAACCCTGCGAGACGCTGTCATGAGTCATGAAATCCGCGACGCCCTGCCTTCCGACGTGCCGGGCATCCTCGACATCTACAACGACGCGGTGCGCAACACCACGGCGATCTGGAACGAAACCCCGGTGGACCTGGCCAACCGCCTGGCCTGGTTTGCCGCACGTGCGCAGCAGGGTTACCCGATCCTGGTGGCGGTGGATGAGAGCGGGGTGCTGGGCTATGCGTCGTTTGGCGACTGGCGGCCGTTCGAGGGCTTTCGCCTTACCGTTGAGCATTCGGTGTATATCCGCAGCGACCAGCGTGGCAAGGGGCTGGGTCCGGTGCTGATGGCGGCGTTGGTCGAGCGTGCGCGCGCGTGTGGCAAGCATGTGATGGTGGCGGCCATCGAGAGCGGCAATGCAGCGTCGGTGCGCCTGCACGAGCGGCTGGGCTTCGTGGTGACCGGGCAGATGCCGCAGGTGGGGGTGAAGTTTGGCCGGTGGCTGGACTTGACCTTCATGCAACTGGTGCTGAACCCGGGGGCAGAACCAAGCTGAATTTGATTTTGCCTGTACTGGCCTCTTCGCGGGTAAACCCGCTCCCACAGGTACTGCACACATCTCAGGAATCGTGCGATCCCTGTGGGAGCGGGTTCACCCGCGAAGAGGCCGGGCCTGCAAACCTCACATCTGGGTAAACCTGCCCAACCGCTGCCTCAGCATGTTGTTCTCGCTGCGCAACTGCTGCACTTCCTGCAGCAGCTCCAGCGCCAGCGCCACACCTTCCCACTCCAGTTCCAGCTCCTGATGCAGCTTCGCCGCACGTTTGGCCAACAACGGCGCCTGATCGTCGAACAACCAGTCCTCCGGCGTTCGGCCGGAAGGTTCGACAATGCCGTGCTCGACGATTTCGATCACGCAGTCAGCCGTGATATCGGCCTCCTGACACAAGGTACGCATGTCCAGTTGAACGATCAGGGTGCTGCTCATGATCACTTACTCCATTGTGTCCTCGGGTTGAACGCAGCCTTCTCGGAAAGCTTGGTCCACAATTCGCGGGCAGACTCGTCGGATGCTGGCGGCATGACCACTTTCAGTTGCGCGTAAAGGTTGCCGCGCTCGCCACTCTTGTTGGCCAGGCCCTTGCCCGGTACGCGCAGGCGCTGGCCGCTCTGGCTGTCGGGGCGGATGGTGAGGTTGATCTTGCCTTCCAGGGTCGGCACGGCCACCTTGGCGCCCAGTGCGGCCTCCCACGGTGCCAGCGGCACGGTGATGATCAGGTCATGACCTTCGACATCGAACAGCGGGTGCGGTGCCATGCGAATGGTCAGGAACAGGTCGCCATTGGCCCCGCCACCAATGCCCGGCGCGCCCTGGCCCTTGAGGCGGATGCGCTCGCCGTCGGTCACCCCTGCCGGGATCTTCACGTTCAGGGTCTTGGTAGTGAAGCCGGTGCGCTGGCCCATGGCATTGGTCTGCGGCACCTGGAAGCTGATCTGCTTGGACTCCTTGCTCAGGGTCTCTTCAAGGAATACCGCCAGTTCTAGCTCCACGTCCTGCCCCCGCCTGCCGGCGCTGCGTTGCTGCTGCCGGGCACCACCGAACGGGTTGCCGCCCCGGCCACCAAAGATCGAGCTGAAAAAGTCGGAAAAATCACCGCCTTCGAAACCACCGCCACCGCCGCGGCTTTCCCAGCCCGGTGGTGCCTGGAACGGCCGGCCATGCTGGCCGCCGTACTTGCGGATTTCGTCGAATTCGGCACGTTTCTGCGCGTCGCCCAGCACTTCGTAGGCCTCGTTGGCCTCCTTGAATTTTTCCTCGGCGTCGCGCTCCTTGCTGACATCGGGGTGATACTTGCGCGCCAGCTTGCGGTACGCGGCCTTGATCGCCTTGTCGTCCGCCGTGGGCTCTACGCCGAGTATCTTGTAATAGTCTTTGAAGTCCATCTATGGATCACCAATGTGAATGTGCGTGTTGCAAAAGAAGATAGGGGTCAAGCATAGCCTTTCAAGACCGCCTTGGGTTTGCTCCATGGCAGACGACCGGTCTTGATTCTGTAGCCAACTGGCATACACTGCGCGGCCGTTTTGCCTCCGGAAGCTCATTCCCCATGTCTGACGTATCCCCGGCCCGCGCCCTGGGCATCGACTTTGGCACCTCCAACTCCACGGTCGGCTGGCACCGCCCCGGCGTCGAGTCGCTGATTGCCCTGGAAGACGGCAAGATCACCTTGCCCTCGGTGGTGTTCTTCAACATCGAGGAGCGTCGCCCGGTATATGGCCGCCTGGCACTGCACGAGTACCTGGAAGGCTACGAAGGCCGCCTGATGCGTTCGCTGAAAAGCCTGCTGGGCTCCAAGCTGATCAAGCACGACACCAGCGTGCTGGGCAGCGCCCTGCCGTTCAAGGACCTGCTGGGCATGTTCATCGGCGAGCTGAAAAAACGCGCAGAGGCCGCTGCCGGGCGTGAGTTCGAGCAGGTGGTGCTGGGCCGCCCGGTGTTCTTCGTCGACGAAGACCCGGCCGCCGACCAGGAGGCCGAGGACACCCTGGCCGAAGTGGCGCGCAAGATCGGCTTCAAGGATGTGTCGTTCCAGTACGAGCCGATTGCCGCGGCCTTCGACTACGAGTCGAGCATCAGCCGCGAAGAGCTGGTGCTGATCGTCGACATTGGCGGTGGTACCTCGGACTTCACCCTGATCCGCCTGTCGCCCGAGCGCCACCTGGTGGCCGAGCGCCAGAGCGACATCCTCGCCACCGGCGGCGTGCACATTGGCGGTACCGACTTCGACAAGCAGCTGAGCCTGCAGGGCGTGATGCCGCTGTTCGGCTACGGCAGCCGCATGAAGAGCGGCGCGCTGATGCCGACCAGCTATCACCTCAACCTCGCCACCTGGCACACCATCAACGCCCTGTATTCGCAGAAGTCGCAGCTGGCGCTGGGCAGCATGCGCTATGACATCGAGGACACGCTGGGCATCGACCGCCTGTTCAAGCTGATCGAAGAGCGTGCCGGGCACTGGTTGGCGATGGAAGTGGAGGCCAGCAAGATCGAGCTGACCGAGCAGCAGAGCCGCCACGTCGACCTCGGCCGCATCGAGCGCGAGCTGGGCGTGGACCTGTCACGAGCGCTGTTCGAGGGGGCTATCGAAGGGTTGCTGGAGCGGGTGCGTGGTAGCGTGAGCGAACTGCTGGCCAAGGCTGGAGTGAGCGAAACACAGGTCGATACGGTGTTCTTCACCGGCGGTTCCAGCGGGATTCCGGCGCTGCGCAACAGCGTGTCGGCGATGCTGCCGAATGCGCGGCATGTGGAAGGCAACATCTTTGGCAGCATTGGTAGCGGGCTGGCCATCGAGGCGCGCAAGCGTTACGGCGTAGCCTGAGCCATCCCTTTCACCTGTGCCGGCCTCTTCGCGGGTAAACCCGCTCCCACAGGGTCCCCGCAAGTCTTGAGAGAAGTGGCGAACCTGTGGGAGCGGGTTTACCCGCGAAGAGGCCGGTACTGGTCAATAAAGAATCAGACCAGTTCGGCCCGCTTCAGCTCACTCTTCAGGTAGGCATAGTAGATCGGCCCCGCCACCACCCCCGGCAGCCCGAACGCCGCTTCGAACACCAGCATCGCCAGCAGCAGTTCCCACGACTTGGCACTGATCTGCCCGCCCACGATTCGCGCGTTGAGGAAGTACTCGACCTTGTGGATGACGATCAGGTAACCCAGCGCCGCCGCCGCCACCCAGATCGACAGCGACAGGCCGACGATGGTGATCAGGGTATTCGACATCAGATTGCCGATCACCGGCAGCAGGCCCAGCAGGAAGGTCAGCACGATCAGCGTCTTGGTCAGCGGCAGGTGCACGTCGAACATCGGCAGCACCACCGCCAGGAAGATGCCGGTGAAGGTGGTGTTGAGCAGCGAAATCTTGATCTGCGCGAAGACGATGTTGCGAAACGCCTGCACCAGCAGGCTCAGGCGCTCGAACAGCGCCGCCGCCAGCGGCTTGCGCCGGGAGATGTCGGGGATGCGCTGCAAGGCGACGATGGCGCCCAGGATCATGCCGATCAACAGGGTGACGAACATGTGCGCCATGCCCTTGCCCACCAGTTGCAGGTCGCTCAGGTGGCTCTTGATCCAGTCACCGATGGCCACCTTGAACTCCGCCGCACTGGCCGGCAGGTAGCCTTCGATGAACGGCGGCAGCTGCCCGCGGGCGCGCTCCACCAGGGCCATGAACTTGTCCAGCGAAGCCCCGGGGTTTTCCGCCTCGTGCAGCAAAAAGCTGAAGGCACCGGCAAACAGCAGGGTCAGGGTGCTGACCACCAGCGTGCCGAGCAGCGCTACAGCCAGCCAGCGGGCACGCTGCCCGGCAATCAGCGGCTGCAGCCGCGGCGTGAGCATGTTGACCAGCTCGAACACCAGCAGGCCGGCCAGCAGGCTCGGCAGCAATTTCAGGGGTAACGCCAGCAACAGGCCGGCAAACACGATGATCCAGCTGGCCAGGGTGACCTGGCGGGGGGTGAAGGTCATACAGCCTCAACGGCAGACAACGGGAAAGACCCGCAGTCTGCCAGCCTTACGTCTGCAGGCATAGGCGCAGGTCATTTCTTCTTCAGGCAGTCGCTCATGAACGCTTTGCGCTCGTCACCCTTCAGGGCCTTGGTGGTGGCGTCGGCGTTGCAGGTTTTCATCTTTTCTTGCTGGGTTTGCGGCACATCCTTCTTCAGGCAGGTGCTCATGAAGGCTTTGCGCTCATCGCCCTTGAGGGCCTTGGCGGTGGCGTCGGCGTTGCAGGTTTTCATCTTTTCCTGCTGCGCGGTATTGGCGGCGAAGCCTTGGGCGCTGAACAACACCGCCAATACCAGTAAGGGGATTTGCAGCACTTTCATGGAGTAGTCTCCTTGGCTCCGCGCCCGATGCACGGGGGTCGAGCTGAGTGTAGCCAAGAATTCTCAACGCCCTGCCCGTGCCTGGCGGCGGTATTGCTCGGGCGTGCACTGGGCCTGGCGCTGGAACATGGCGATGAACGCCGAGGCGCTGCTGTAGCCCAGGTCGAAGGCGATGGCCTGGATCGGCTGGCCGGCCTCCAGCGCTTCGATGGCGCGCAGAAAGCGCAGGCGCAGGCGCCATTCGCCAAAACTGATGCCCAGTTCACGCAGGAACTGGCGGGCCAGGGTACGTTCGCTGACATGCACCTTGGCGGCCCAGTCGGCCAGCGGGCGGTTGTCGCCCGGCTCGGCACCGAGGGCATCGAGCACCTGGCGCAAGCCTTCGCTGTGGGCAAACGGCAGGTAGCAGGCCTGGGTGGGCGCCAGCAGCAGCTGGTCGAGCAGCACTTGCACCAGGCGCTGGTCGCGCTCGCCCTCGGCCACCCGCAGGTCGCGCCGGGCGAAGTCGGCGAGGATCGCCTTGAGGATGTCGCTGATCATCAGGCTGCACGGTTGCTGCGGCAGTGCGGCGCACAGGCTGCGGTCCAGGTAGACCGAACGGTAGACGATGGCCTGTGGGTTGTAGCAGCCATGCTCGGTGTCGGGCGGCACCCACACGGCGTATTGCGGCGGCGACAGGAAGTGCTGGCCGGCGACCTCCAGGTGCATCACGCCGTGGGCGGTGTAGTTGAGCTGGCCCCAGGCGTGGCGATGCAGGGCGCTGCGGGTGTCGGCACCGAACTCGTCGTGACGGAAGTACACCGGGGCCGGGAGCCGGGTGAACTGGGGAATGTCGAGGTATTTGCGCGGCATGCTGTCTGCTTTGCGGGGTGGGTTGTCTGGATAGGAGTATAGGCTTGTTTACAGACAGTTGATAATGGCTGCCATCGGGGCCTGCTGCGCAGGCCTTCGCGGGCTTGCCCGCTCCCACAGGGATATCACAGGCCTGAAAGCTGGCGCAGATCCTGTGGGAGCGGGCGAGCCCGCGAAGGGCTGCAAAGCAGCCCCAATCCAAGCCCCAACGAGTAACCTGCTACATGAACTACCTGTTCCCCCTGACCGCCATCCTGATATGGGCCGGCAACACCGTGGTCACCAAGATGTCCGCCGGCGCCATCCACCCCGCCGAGATCGGTTTCTACCGCTGGCTGCTGGCCGCGCTGTTGTTCACCCCGTTCCTGCTGCCCGCCGTGTGGCGCAATCGCGCGGCCATTCGCCCGCACCTGGGCAAGGTTTTCGTGCTGGGCGTGCTGGGCATGGCGCTGTACCAGAGCCTGGCCTACTTCGCCGCCGGCATCACCAGCGCCACCAACATGGGCATCATCCTCTCGCTGATGCCACTGATGTCACTGGCACTGTCCATCGCCTGGCTGGGCCAGCGCCTGAGCTACGGCGCCCTGCTGGGCGCGCTGGTGTCATTTTTCGGCGTGCTTGAAGTGGTCAGCGCCGGCCACCCCGCCAGCCTGTTGCAACAAGGCCTGAACAGCGGCGACCTGCTGATGCTGGTGGCCACACTGGCCTACGCGCTGTACAGCTTCCTGCTGAAGAAATGGCAGCTGCGCCTGCCGCCGATGCAGCTGCTGTACCTGCAGGTGCTGGTAGCCATCGTCGTGCTGCTGCCGCTGTTCGTGCTGTCGGACAAGACTGGCCTGAACAGCCGCAACATCGGCCTGGTGCTGTACGCCTGCGTGCTGGCCTCGATGATCGCGCCCCTGGTGTGGATGCAGGCCGTGCACCGCCTGGGGCCCAGCCGCACCACGCTGTTCTTCAACCTGCTGCCGCTGGTCACGGCACTGATCGCCGCCGTGGTGCTCGACGAGCAGCTGGCCCGCTATCACCTGGTCGGCGGCCTGCTGACCCTGGCGGGCGTGGTGCTGGCCGAGCGCTGGACCACACCGATCCGTCGTTAGAGCCCTGCCGCCTTGAGCCGGGCCGCATGTTCGGTGAACAGTCGCACCGGTTCGGCACCCTTGCCCACCGCACCAAGCGACTGGTTGACGATATCCAGGTGGTCGAGCGGGTAATCGTCGCCGATCACCTGCCCCAGGTGCGAACTGAAGCGCCCGACCATACCGTCGCAATGGCCCTTTTCCTTGACGAAACTGCGCGCGAACAGGCGGCAGAAGTGGCTGCTGCCGTCGAAACGGTTGCGCCGCTGGTCGGTCAGGCCGGGCTGCAGGGTGCCGGACCAGGAGTAATAGCGCACCCCATCGACCTCATAGGCCCCTTCCCCGCCCCAGGTGTCTGGCAACCCCTGTGGATAAGCCTGGTTGAAGAGCGCCACCCCGGCGCTGGTCAACGACTGGTGCGAGGCGTGTACATCCACCGGCAGCGGGTCGCGGCGCCAGCCGGTTTCCAGCCACACCAGCAGCACGGCCAAGCCATGCAGCACAGCCTTCAGGATGCGCCCCTGCGGGGAATCGCCCGGTGCCGTACGCTCCAGGTAGTCGGCCAGTTCCGAGCCATGGTTGGGCCCAGCCACCGAAGTGACCGAAGCCACCCGCCCAGGCCGCCTGGCAGCCGCGTAGCGCGCGCTCAGGGCACCCTGGCTGTGGCCGATGAGGTTGACCTTTTCCGCTCCGGTGCGCAGGCAGATGTCTTCGATGATGGCCAGCAACTGCTCGCCGCGCACCTCGCTGGAATGCAGTGGCGAAACCTGCACCGGGAACACCTGCGCCCCGCCCTTGCGCAGGGCCGGCACGATGCCGAACCAGTAGGGGTAGAGCACTACCCGGACAAAACCGAGCATGCCCGGCACCAGCACCAACGGGTATCGCGTGGCCAATTCCTGCTGCATTGCCCCAGCCCCTTTCCGTGGACGACCGGCCAACACTACAGCGGCCTTGATGACCATCGCAATCGAACTCCCGGCGCGCGCTGCGGTTCCAAACCACACATACCCTTTGCAAGGAGCGGGACCATGTACAAGCAGACCCTGGCAATCCTTCTGGCAAGCGCCACCCTCGCCGCCTGCGGCAGCCGCCCGGAAAACCCGGTGGACTACGTCACCTACCGCGACGAGCCGCTGGTCAAGCAGGTGGAAAAAGGCATGACCATGCAGAAAGTCATCGCCATCGGCGGCAGCCCGTCCAACGTGATCGACCTCCCCCATGGCGGCACCTGCAACGACTACATCCTCAACCACGATGGCCACCAGCAGCCCTACTACGTGCGCTTCGACGCCACCGGCCATGTCGACGCCAAGGGCTTCAAGACTTGCAAACAACGCGAAGAAGACAGCGACGCCGTCCACGGCGCCTGAGTCTTCCAGGCCATATCCATGACCACCCTGATGTTCCAGGAGATGAACATGAATGCGACTGAACTGACCGATGTGCAAACCCTGCGCGAACGTGCCCGCCAGCATGTCGAGCAAGGTGCGGTGACCGAGGGTTACGATGCTGATCGCCAACAGATCCTGCGCCTGCTCAATGATTCACTGGCCACCGAACTGGTCTGCGTGCTGCGCTACAAGCGTCACTACTTCATGGCCAGCGGCATCAAGGCCAGCGTGGCTGCCGATGAATTCCTCGAGCATGCCAACCAGGAAGCCGAGCACGCCGACAAGCTTGCCGAACGGATCGTGCAGTTAGGTGGAGAGCCGGATTTCAACCCGGACAACCTGAGCAAGCGGTCTCATGCCCAATATGTGGCGGGCACTTCATTGAAGGAGATGGTGCTGGAAGACCTGGTGGCGGAGCGGATCGCCATCGATAGCTATCGCGAGATCATTCGATACATTGGGGATAAAGATCCGACTACGCGGCGGATTTTTGAAGACATCCTCGCGCAGGAAGAAGAGCACGCGGACGATATGTCCGACCTGTTGCAAGGCTTGTAATTGCTGGGGGCGCTTTGCGCCCCATTCGCCGGCAAGCCAGCTCCCACAGGTATTGCACGAGCCTTGAGGTCTGTGGAGTCCCCTGTGGGAGCTGGCTTGCCGGCGATTGGGCTGCGAAGCGGCCCCCTGCTATTTCCTCTCTTTCACCACCGCCGGCGCCTTGCCCGCCTTCATCTGCTGCAACAGCGGCGTGCACTGGTTGGGATCATCCCCGCTGCTAGGCGCAATCAGCGCCAGCAACCCCGCCGCCGGCCCGGCAACCACACCCAACGCCACCATCCCCGCCCCGCGCAACGCCAGCGGCACCGCCTGCACACCGGCACTGGGCTTGGCGAAGGGCCCGCGCACATACAGCGGCGAGCGCAGCGAGAACAGCCGCAGTCCTTTCGATTCAGGGGTAATTTTCAGGTCAAGCTGCTCCGTAGCGAAATTGGCCGTGCCGTTGATGTAGATGATCGCGTTCTCGGTATCGAAGATGAACAGGCGCGTGGTCGCCAGGCCATCCTTGATACCCACGTCAGCCGCCGCGCAGTTGATCTTCACATCCTCATCGCCAAACAGCTTGCCGACCACATAGTTGCCCACGTTCAACCCGGCAATCTCCATCAGGCTGCGGCTGATGGCGCCATCGTTGATCAACATGCGCAGGTCGCCATTGGCCGTGCCCAGCAAGGCGGCCACCGAGTTGCCCCGGCCGGTGATATCGGCATCGCCATTCAACTCACCGAAGCTGGTCTGCATAGGCGCAAAGGAGGGGAACAACTGCTTGAGCTTGAAGCCGCGCGCCGTCAGCCGGGCACGCCCCTGCAACGGTACGTTGCGGCCATCCAGGCGGATCCTGGAAGCCAGGTTGCCGCCAGCCACGCCAAAACGCAGGGGCTCCAGGCGCAGCAGGCCGTCCTCCAGTATCACGTGGGCCGACAGGTCGTTGAACGGCAGTTGCGCGCTGTGCACGATGCGCTTGCCGGCGAAGGTGACGTCGGCGTCCATCGCGCGCCAGCGCTCGGTGCGGAACTCTTCCACTGGCAGCACCTTGCCCGCCGGCTGTTTGCTGGCACCCCCGCGGGCCTTCTGCTCGGCGTTGGAGTCGGCGCCGATCAGCGGCGCCAGGTCCTTGAACAGCAACTGGTTGGACACCAGGTTGCCGGACAGCTTGGGCCGTGGCTGGCTGGCAACGAAGGCCAGGTCGCCGTGGATATCGCTGTCACCGATCTTGCCGTTGAAGCCCTGGTAGTTGAAGGTCGCCCCTTGCTCCGCGTGCAGGTTGGCGCTGAGGTGGCCGTCGGTGGAATAGGCCGGGGTGTCGGGCAGGGTTACGCCGGTCAGCGGGTAGAGGTTGCCCAGGCTGGCCCCGGTCAGGCGCAGGCGCAGGTCGAGGGCGCCGAGGTTGCGCGGGTCGGTCAGGGTGCCGGCGAGCACCACATGGGTGTCGGCGATGCGCACGTCAGCCTGCAGCGGGAACGGCTGGCTGGCGTCCTGCAGGGCCAGCAGGCCGCCGATCTTGCCAGTACCGGAGACCGGCTGGCCTTTGTAGCGGCCCTGGGCCTTGAGCCCGAAGGCGTAGTCCTGCGCGGCACCGGCCTTCTCGGCGCTGGCCTTGCCGACGATGTCGCTGAACGGGACAGGCTTGCCCAGCGGGTCGATCTGCACCTTCATGCTGGTTTTCAGGGTTTGGTCATCGAAGCTGACATTGCCCTGGTCGAAGCCGATGGCGCCAATGTCCAGCTGCCATTTGGAAGGCTCTGCGTTTTCATCCTTGGGGCCGAAGTCGAAGGCCCAGTTGGCGCGGCCATCGGCCAGGCGGGTAAGGCTGGCTGTGGGCTTGGTCAGGTCGATGCGCGGGATGCTGATCTGCTGGAACAGCAGCGGCAGCGGCGCCAGGCGGAACGCCACGCGCTCCAGGCCGACCATCTTCGGTTCCTTGAGCCACTCGGGGTTGCCCAGGGTCAGGTCTTCGGCAATGAAGTGCGGCCAGGGCACCCAGGCACGCCAGCCCCCCTCTTCTGGTTCGGTGCGCCAGTCCACGGCAAGGTTGCCATTGATCGCGAAGGGCCGCTGCAGGGCCTCGGAGACTTTCTCGTTGAGCAGGGGCTTGACGCGGTTCCAGTCGAAGGTGGCGATCACCACCACCAGGATCGCCAGCAGGGTCAGCAGGCTGGTGAAGGTCCAGAGGAGGATTCTGGCGGGACGCGTCATTGCGTGATTCTCCTTGCGGTATGGCACAGAACAGGTGCAGCGGTGGCACTCAATATCTCGGACTGATGAAAACCCGTGGGGTTTTATCGATGGCGCCATGATAGCGAAGTTTTTCCTGGCCTTTTGCTCAGCAATTCGTCGCGCCAGGCCATGCGTGTTACCCACAATCATCGCCATCAAATTGCCACCTTTCGGCCTGGAAAGTGCTGTCTAGAGCAGCTTGCAACCTCTATCAATACGGTCGATTGTTACCATTACCCGTATGAACTTCTCTCTGGCGTTACCCGGCGTAGCATTGGCTCCGTACCCACTTTCCAGCCCCCGAGAGGAGCACCGAAATCATGAAACGCCATCTGCTGACCCTGACCCTGTCCATCCTGGCCGCCAACGCTTTTGCCCTGCCAGCCGACGAGCAACACCTGACCGCCGAATCGCGCTCCAGCGCTGCCGAAATCGCCCAGCCGCTGAAAACCGTTGCCGAAGGTGGTGCTGATCGCCTGATCGAACGTAGTGGCCGTGTTGCCGAAGGTGGCTCGGATCGCCTGGTTGAACTCAGCCGTGTGAGCTGATCACCATGGCCGAAAAGAACAACCTCTGTCACAACGCTTGCTCCCCTCCAGGCCCGGTCCATTGACCGGGCTTTGTTTTTTTAACTAGAGTGCCCAGCCTTACCGCCACAGAAGCCCGCACCATGCTGCCGCGCGCCGAACAGAAGCTACAGACCCGCCAGGCCCTGCTCGATGCCGCCTGCCAGCTCATGGAGAGTGGCCGTGGTTTCGGCAGTATCAGCCTGCGCGAAGTGGCGAAGACGGCCGGCATCGTACCCACCGGCTTCTACCGGCATTTTTCCGACATGGACGCCCTGGGCCTGGCCCTGGTTGCCGAGGTCGACACTACCTTCCGCCAGACCATCCGCCTGGTGCGCCAGAACGAATTCGAACTGGGCGGCATCACCGACGCCTCGGTGCGCATCTTTCTCGATGTGGTCGCCGCCCACCGTGCGCAGTTCCTGTTCCTCGCCCGTGAGCAGTACGGCGGTTCGCAGGCCGTACGCCAGGCCATTGCCCGCCTGCGCCAGGACATCAGCGACGACTTGGCCACCGACCTGGCGCGGATGAAGCGCTGGCAGCACCTGGACAGCGCCGCGCTGGCGGTGATGGCCGACCTGGTGGTGAAAACCGTGTTCGCCACCCTGCCAGAGCTTATCGACAGCCCCGAAGCGGGTTATCCACAGGCGTTGACGCCGCAGGAAAAGATCACCCAGCAGTTGCGCTTCATCTTCGTGGGGGCGCGGCATTGGCAGGGGTTGGGCAACCCGGGCTGATCGGTAGCCTGTACTGGCCCTATCGCCGGCAAGCCGGCTCCCACAGGATCACCACAGGCCCGCGCAATGTGAAGTACCTGTGGGAGCTGGCTTGCCGGCGATAGGGCCGGCACAGGCTACCCACAACCCAGTTCTGCTACCATGGCGCCCTGCCCGACAGCGACGAGCGCCGAAATGTCCGACCCCCGCCCCACCCTGCCCGAACTGGCCCGCTTCAATCAGCACTTCGCCGAACGCATCGTGCCGTTGTGGCAAGGCCCGGGCTGGAACGCCGACATGGCCCTGCCCTACGAGGCACTGGACGCCCAGCACCAGCCATTGCCGGTGCAGCGCTACCGGGCCATGGCCTGCGCGCGTCAGCTGTACCTGTTCAGCAGCCGCATCGGGCAACCGGGCGCAGCCGAGCGTGCGGCCGCCTTGTTCCGCTCGCTGCAGAAGCACTTCCACGACGCCGAACACGGCGGCTGGTTCTACAGCATCGACGCCCAGGGCAAACCGCTGGACCGGCGCAAGGACCTCTACACCCACGCCTTCATCGTCTTCGCCTGTGCACATTACTGGGGCAAGGTGCGTGAAAACCTGGTGGAGTCCACGCTGAACGCCGCGCTGGACATCATCGACCAGCAGTTCGCCCGCGACGATGGCTTGTACGAAGCCAGCCTCGCTGAAGACTGGGCCGACCTTGGCAGCGGCCCGCTGCAGAACCCGCAGATGCACCTGGCCGAAGCCTTCCTGCAGGTGCTGGCGGTGCGTGACGACGAGCATGCCCGGCAGTCGTTGCTGCACCTGTGCGCGGCGCTGCAGGAACACTTCATCGACCCCGCCCACGGCCTGATGCTGGAAAAGCCACGCGGCACTGTGGATAACTGGTTCGAGCCGGGGCACCAGTTCGAGTGGTTCTACCTGCTGCATACCTCGCCACTGCTGCGTGATACGCCGCTGCATGCGTCCATCGACCGGGCTTTCGGCTACGCCGAGCAATACGGGGTGAAGGACACCGCGGTACTGGCGATGCTGGATGTGGATGGCCAGGTGCTCGACGCCACCCAGCGGATCTGGGCACAGGCGGAATACCTGCGGGCGCTGGTGTTGCGGGCGGGGGGCGAGGCGAAGCTGGCCGGGCAGTTGCAGGCGCTGGAAGCGCGGTTCTTGCGTGAGGCGGGCTGGTATGAGTGCCGGGATGGGCAAGGTAGTGTCAGCCGGCATGATATGCCTTCTACTACGCCCTATCATTTGGCGACTTGCCTGGAAGGGTTGCAGCGCCTGAGCTGACGCATTCGCGGGTGAACCCGCTCCCACAGGGATAGCGCCTGCTCCGAAACCGGTGCGGTACCTGTGGGAGCGGGTTTACCCGCGAAGAGGCCCTCGGATCAGCCTTTGACCGATCGGTCGATCGAGAACCCTGCCCAGTCCTGGCTCACCGGCATCAGCTCGAGGCTGTTGATGTTGATATGCGCCGGCTGGTTGAGGATCCAGAAGATGGTTTCGGCAATGTCCTGCGGCTGGATCGGCTCGGCACCGGCATAGGTGGCGTCGTATTTGGCCTGGTCACCGCCGAAGCGCACCAGCGAGAACTCGCTCTCGCACAAGCCCGGCTCGATGTTGCTCACGCGCACGCCCGTACCCCGCAGGTCGCAGCGCAGGCTCAACGAGAACTGGCCGACGAAGGCCTTGGTGCCGCCGTACACGTTGCTGCCCGGGTACGGGTAGTTGCCCGCCACCGAACCTACGTTGAGGATCGACGCCCCACGGCCATGGGCGATCAGCCGTGGCAGCAGCAGGCGGGTGGTATACATCAGGCCCTTGATGTTGGTGTCGACCATGGTTTCCCAGTCGTCCAGGCTGCAGTTCTGCGCCGCGTCCACACCCAGCGCCAGGCCTGCGTTGTTGACCAGGCCGCGCAGCTTGTCGAAGCCGGCCGGCAGGCTGGCGATGGCCTGCTCCATGGCCTTGCGGTCACGCACGTCGAGCACCAGGCCGTGTACTTCGGTCTTGGCCGACAGTTCGGCGCACAGGGCGTCCAGGCGCTCCTTGCGGCGGCCAGTGAGCACCAGCTTCCAGCCGGCTTCGGCGAAGCGGCGGGCAGTGGCCTCGCCGAAACCGGAAGTCGCGCCAGTGATGAATACGGTGGACGTCATGCTCTGTTCCTCACGGTGGATTGTCATCGGCAGGCTTGCAGCATGCCCGCGCCGGGCGCTTGCAGCAACCCGCCCGGGGCACTGTTCATTTTTTGATCATATGCGGCAAACCCTTGCAGCAGAGGGCTCGGCACCAGCTATGCGCATGTTATCCACAAGGCTTTCCCCACGGATTGGGGGCAACTTGTCCACGGTGCGGAACCCTTTCAGCGACTTGTGGTCGGTGGATATCTTTTCGGTGATGGCGCAAGGCTTTCAAGCATGCCGTCTGCAGCGGTCTGTCCAAGGTTTTTTCACAGGGTTATCCACAGGCTTTGCGGGAGCCTTGGAATGAATGCAGGGCTTTGAAAAGCCTGGGAAAATCATCCACAAGGTGCCTGTGATCAAAAAATGATCATGAAGCTGCAGGGCTTGGTATCAAAGGGCTTGAGCGAGATGCCACCATGTTTTCCACAGGCGGTTCCACATTATCCGTGGAAAAGATCGGGCCTGTGGAAACAAGGGCTTGGGATGGGGTGGCGATGCGTGAACGGAGAGGTGTGGTAGAAGTTGTCCACATCCAGAATGGGGCTGCTTTGCAGCCCTTTCGCCGGCAAGCCAGCTCCCACAGGGACCACACAGGCCCTGAGGGCAGCGCAGTACCTGTGGGAGCTGGCTTGCCGGCGAAAGGGCCGCAAAGCGGCCCCCGCATGCAACTCAATGCCCGCCGAGATAGGCGTTACGCACTTCCTCGTTGACCAACAGCTCCTGCCCCGTGCCGCTCATGCGAATCTGCCCGTTGACCATCACATAAGCCCGGTCCGACAGTTTCAGCGCATGGTTGGCGTTCTGCTCCACCAGGAAGATGGTCATCCCGGTCTTGGCCAGCTCACGCAGGGTCGAGAAGATCTGTTTGACCACGATCGGCGCCAGCCCCAGCGATGGCTCATCCAGCAACAACAACTTTGGCCGGCTCATCAGCGCGCGGGCAATGGCCAGCATCTGCTGCTCGCCACCGGACATGGTCATGGCCCTCTGGTTACGCCGCTCTTTCAGGCGCGGGAACAGCTCGTACATGCGCTGCATGTCTTCGTCGGCATGCTTGTCACCGATGGGGATGGTACCCATCATCAGGTTCTCCTCGACGGTCATGTCGGGGAACACACGGCGCCCCTCCGGCGACTGGGCGATGCCGTTGGAAGCGATGTAGTGCGACGACTTGCGAGTGATGTCGGTGCCGCGGTACACGATATGCCCCGACGCCGCCCGCGGCTGGCCGAAGATCGACATCAGCAGGGTCGACTTGCCAGCACCGTTGGCGCCGATCAGGCTGACCGTCTCGCCCTCGTTGATGTGCATCGAGACCTTTTTCAGCGCCTGGATCGGGCCGTAGAACACGTCCAGATCCTTCAGTTCGAGAATGGGTGCACTCATACCAGTTCCTCTTCATCGGCACCCAGGTAGGCGGCGATCACCGTCGGGTTGTGGCGGATATCCTGCGGCGCGCCTTCGGCAATCACGTTGCCGTGGTCGAGCACCACGATATGGTCGGAAATGCTCATGACCATGCCCATGTCGTGTTCGATCAGCACCACGGTGATGTCGTGCTCGTCGCGCAGCACGCGGATCATGCGGCTGAGAGCCTCGGTTTCCTGTGGGTTCAGGCCAGCCGCCGGTTCGTCCAGGCAGATGATCTTCGGCCGCGTGCACATGGCCCGGGCGATTTCCAGGCGGCGCTGCTGGCCGTACGACAACTCGCCAGCCAGGCGGTTGGCGCAATCGACCAGGTCGACCACCTCCAGCCAGTAGAACGCGTGGTCCAGTGCGTCACTCTCGGCCTTGCGGTAGGCCTTGGTGTTGAGCACCCCGGCCAGCAGGTTGCGGTTGACCCACATGTGCTGGGCCACCAGCAGGTTCTCCACCACCGACATTTCCTTGAACAGGCGAATGTTCTGGAAGGTGCGTGCCAGGCCGGCGCGGTTGACCAGATGGGTACCGCCGAACATCTTGTAGTACATGCGGTTGGCAAAGCGCGCCGGCGAGACGAAGTCCGCCACCTGGAAGCGCTCGCCGAGCAGCTGGATGACATTGGTGTGGCTGCCGCGCACGTTCAGCTCGATGCGCCCGCCACTGGCCTTGTAGAACCCGGTCAGGCAGTTGAACACGGTGGTCTTGCCCGCACCGTTGGGGCCGATCAGGGCGAAGATCTGGTTGCGCCGGACCTTCAGGCTGACATCGCTGAGCGCCTTGATGCCACCGAACTGCATCATCAGGTTGTCGACCGAGAGAATGATATCGTCGCTCATGGCGCCACTCCTTTACGCGGGGTCACACCGGTACGGCTGATGCGGATCAGCCCACGCGGTCGCCAGATCATCATCAGCACCATCAGCACACCGAACAGCAGCACGCGGTATTCGGAGAAGCTGCGCAGCAGCTCGGGCGCCACGGTCAGCACGAAGGCTGCGATCACCACACCCACGGTCGAGCCCATGCCACCAAGCACGACGATGGCGAGGATCAGCGCCGACTCGAAGAAGGTGAACGACGACGGGTTGACGAAGCCCTGGTAGGTGGCAAAGAACACCCCGGCCAGGCCAGCGGTGGAGGCACCCAGGGTAAACGCCGAAAGCTTGACCAGCACGTGGTTCAGGCCCATCGAGCGGCAGGCGATCTCGTCTTCGCGTAGCGCTTCCCAGGCACGGCCGACCGGCATGCGGGTCAGGCGTTGCTTGATGTACAGCACGGCCAGCACAACGATGAACAGCACCGCGTAGATGAACACGAACTTGAGGTTGGCGTTGTATTCGAAGCCGAAGAACTCGTGGATCGGTACCCCGCCGTCCTTGGCCCGGCGGCCGAACTCCAGGCCGAAGAAGGTGGGTGCCGGTGCCGGCATGCCGTTCGGGCCGCCGGTGAACGACAACCAGTTGTTCAGCACCAGGCGGATGATCTCGCCGAAGCCCAGGGTCACGATCGCCAGGTAGTCGCCGTGCATCCGCAGCACCGGGAAGCCGAGTATGCACCCCGCCAGCGCCGCGGCGATGGCCGCCAGTGGCAGCACGCTCCAGAAGCCCAGGCCAAGGTACTGGTAACCCAGCGCCAGGCCGTACGCACCGATGGCATAGAACGCCACGTAGCCCAGGTCGAGCAGGCCGGCCAGGCCAACCACGATGTTCAGGCCCAGGCCCAGCAGCACGTAGATCAGGCCGAGGATGACCACGGTCAGCAGGTACTTGTTGGCGAAGATCGGGAAGACGATGGCAATCACCACCAGCGCAGGGATGATATAGCGCAGCCGCGATACGTAGTCCGGCGCGCGCACATGCACGCCCGAGCCACCGCTTTCGAAGCCCTGGAGCATGCGCGAGCCGGCGGCCGTCTGCAGGTACAGGCTGAGCAGGAAGCGCCCCAGCATCACCCCGCCGACCAGCCAGGCCACACGCCGCGGCTCGGCATTGAAGGTGTAGCCGTCGAGCACCACGCCGACCACAGGGCCAAATACGATGAGTGCCAGCAGGCCGGCGACGATGGTCTCCAGCAGGCTGCGTTTGATGTCGAAACTTCTGGTTTCAGTAACGGAGGCAGTTTTGGCAATGGACATGTTCACACCTTAGCCACGAGCGGGCGACCCAGCAGGCCTTGTGGGCGGAAGATAAGGATCATCACCAGCAGCGAGAAGCTGAACACGTCCTTGTAGTCGGAGTTGATCAGGCCAGAGAACAGCGACTCGGAAATACCCAGGATGATCCCGCCGAGCATGGCGCCAGGCAGCGAGCCGATACCGCCGAGCACCGCGGCGGTGAACGCCTTGATGCCGATGATGAAGCCGGCGTAGAAGTCGAAGGTGCCGTAGTTCATGGTGATCAGCACGCCGGCCAGGGCGGCCATCACCGCACCGATGACGAACACGTAGGAGATCACCCGGTCGGTGTTGATGCCCAGGATCGAGGCCATCTTGCGGTCTTGCTGGGTAGCACGGCACATGCGGCCGAGCTTGGTGTACTTGATCACGTAGGTGAGCAGGCCCATGCCAACGAAGGCTGCCACCAGAATGAAGATCTTGGTGTAGGTCAGTTGCACGAAGCCGGTACCCACGTCGACACGCCAGGCACCTTCCAGCAGGGTTGGCACGCCTTGCTGGCGGGCGCCCTGGCTGATCTGCGCGTAGTTCTGCAGGATCAGCGAGATGCCGATGGCACTGATCAGCGGCGCCAGGCGGGTGGAGTTGCGCAGGGGTTTGTAGGCGATGCGTTCGATGGTGAAGCCGTACACACCGGTGACGACGATGGTGAACAACAGGGTGCCCAGCATCAACAGGGGGAACGACTCGATACCGAAATAAGCCAGCAATGCCAGGCTGATCGCCGCGAGGTACGCGGAAATCATATACACCTCGCCGTGCGCGAAGTTGATCATGCCGATGATGCCATAGACCATTGTGTAGCCGATGGCGATCAGGCCATAGACCGACCCGAGGGTCAGGCCGTTGACCAGTTGCTGCAGGAAAATACCATCCATAACGCAATCTCACCTGATTGAGATTGCACGAGCGCCGACCACGGCGGGCCTGGGACAAGGCGGCCCTCGCAGCGCAGTACTGTGCAGATCTACGGATAAAGACAGGTACCGCGGGGCTTTGGCCCGGGGGCTGACGCGCCCGGGCCGTGGGCCGTTGTTATTTTTGTTTTTCCAGCTGGTGGTACTTGCCTTGGGCATCCCACTGGTAGACCACATAGTCGGACACAGTCAGGTCACCCTTCGAGTCCCACTTTTTCTCGCCCATGACGGTCTGCACCGGGTTGGCCTTGAGCCACTTGGCAGCGTCTTCGCCCTTGTTCGACTTGGCGCCGTTGAACGCGGCAGCCAGGGCCTGCAGCGAGGCGTAGGCGTACAGGGTGTAGCCTTCAGGTTCGGTACCGGCCTTGCGGAACTCCTCCACCACCGCCTTGCTGTCCGGCAGCAGGCGCGGGTCGGCGCCGAAGGTCATGTACACACCATCGACGTACTGCGCGCCGCCGGCGGTGGACACCAGTTCGTCGGTGACGATGCCGTCATCGGACATGAACTTGACGTCCTTCAGGCCCTGCTCGCGCAGCTGGCGTACCAGCGGGCCGGCTTCCGGGTGCAGGCCGCCGAAGTAGACCACGTCGGCACCGGTGGAACGGATCTTGGTGACGACGGCGCTGAAGTCCTTCTCGCCGCGGGTCAGGCCTTCGTACAGCACCGGCTTGACGCCGCGTTTCTCCAGCTGTGCCTTGGTCGCGTCGGCCAGGCCCTGGCCGTAGGTGTCCTTGTCGTGCAGCACCGCGACTTTCTTGCCCTTGAGCACGTCGACGATGTAATCGCCGGCGACGATGCCCTGCTGGTCGTCACGGCCGCACATGCGGAACATGGCGCCCAGGCCGCGCTCGGTGACTTGTGGGTTGGTGGAGCCAGGGGTGATGGCGATGACGCCAGCCTCGTCATACACCTCGGAGGCCGGGATGGTGTTGGAGGAACAGAAGTGGCCGACCACGCCGATCACCTTGTCCTGGTCGACCAGACGGTTGGCCACGGCCACGGCCTGCTTCGGCTCGCAGGCGTCATCGCCCTTGACCAGCACGATTTTCTCGCCGTTCACGCCACCGGCGGCGTTGATCTTGTCGGCCGCTGCCTGCGCACCTTTCATGTACTGCTCGCCAAACGCTGCGTTAGCCCCGGTCATCGGGCCCGCTACACCGATCTTGACGTCGGCCTGAACATACGAAGAAACACCCAGTGCCGTAGCTACGGCCAGAGCCAGGAAACCTTTCTTGTAAAACGTCTGCGACATGAGGTGGTGCTCCTAGAGTTTTTTTTGGTTGGCACTACAACTTCTCAGCCCTGTGCTCCGAGCAAGGGCCGTGCCATAGGTTTTGTCTTCCGGGAAAACACACTGTGCAGGTTGCCGGCAGGCGACCGACGGCCTTTTCTTTATTGAGCGTGCAACCGTCTGCCACGCGGCAGGCGCCACCACACGTACAGACAAGGAGCAACCATCGGGTGCCATCATTGCAACCCTGGCAAGTGTTTACGTGCAACCGCCCTGTAACAGCGGACGTCACCGAACTGCACACAGCTGGTGCGCGACTGCTACAGGCGGCACCGTTTCAAGGCTAGCTGGTGCACGGAAAAACACCTCTGTTTTGGCAGTTCCGGCCCTATCGCCGGCAAGCCAGCTCCCACAGGAACACTGCAAATTCCGGCCCTGTGGGTTACTTGTGGGAGCTGGCTTGCCGGCGATAGGGCCGCAACAGGCACAACAAGGCCGAAAAGGCTGGCACAATGTCCGCCATTCGCCGCTTCCGGAGCCCCATTGATGAGCGAGAGCGCATTCGCCGAGCGCATCGTGCACAACCTGCTCGACACCGACTTCTACAAACTCACCATGATGCAGGGCGTGCTGCACAACTACCCGGACGCCGACGTCGAGTGGGAATTCCGCTGCCGCAACGGCGAGGACCTGCGCCCCTACCTCGGCGAGATCCGCAACCAGCTCGAACTGCTCAGCGACCTTACCCTGGATGACGGCCAGCTGGCCTTCCTCGAACGTATCAGCTTCCTCAAGCCTGACTTCCTGCGCTTTCTGCGCCTGTTCCGCTTCAACCTGCGCTACGTACGCCTGGGGATAGAAAACGACCAGCTGTTCCTGCGCCTGAAAGGCCCGTGGCTGCATGTGATCCTGTTCGAAGTGCCGCTGCTGGCGATCATCAGCGAAGTGCGCAACCGCCACCTGCACCCGCGCATGCGCCTGGCCGAGGCCCGCGACCAGCTGTACCGCAAGTTCGACTGGCTGCGCGCACATGCCAGCGACGATGAACTGGCCGAACTGCAGGTGGCCGACTTCGGCACCCGTCGGCGCTTTTCCAGCCGTGTGCAGGAAGAAGTGGTGCGTGTGCTGCGCGACGATTTCCCGGGCCGCTTCGTCGGCACCAGCAACGTCGACCTGGCATGGAAACTGGATATCAAGCCGCTAGGCACCATGGCCCATGAATGGATCATGGCCCACCAGCAACTCGGCCCGCGACTGATCGACAGCCAGATCGCCGCGCTGGACTGCTGGGTGCGCGAGTACCGCGGCCTGCTCGGCATCGCCCTGACCGACTGCATCACCATGGATGCCTTCCTCGGCGATTTCGACCTGTACTTTGCCAAGCTGTTCGATGGCCTGCGCCACGACTCGGGCGAACCGGTGGCCTGGGCGGAAAAGGCCATTGCCCATTACCAGAAACTAGGTATCGACCCGATGACCAAGACCCTGGTGTTTTCCGACGGTCTCAACCTGACCCGCTCGCTGGAAATCTTCCGTGCCCTGCGCGGTCGCATCAACGTCAGCTTTGGCATCGGCACCAACCTGACCTGTGATATCCCGGGCGTGGCCCCGATGAGCATCGTGCTTAAAATGACCGACTGCAACGGCGCGCCGGTGGCGAAGATCTCGGACGAAGCCGCCAAGACCCAATGCCGCGACGAGAACTTCGTCGCCTACATGCGCCATGTATTCAAAGTCCCCAGCAAGGAGTAACCCATGCAAGCGGTTCAGCAAGAGATTGCCCAGGCGCTGAAGGTACAGCCGCCGTTCGCCGACGCCGCCGCGCTCGAGGCCGAAGTGGCCCGGCGCGTGGCGTTCATCAAGGATTGCCTGGCCAACGCCCGGCTCAAGACCCTGGTGCTGGGCATCAGCGGCGGCGTCGACTCGCTGACCGCCGCCCTGCTCGCCCAACGCGCCATCAACGAGCTGCGCGCCGAAACCGGCGACAAGGCCTACACCTTCATCGCCGTGCGCCTGCCTTACCAGGTCCAGCATGACGAGCATGACGCCCAGGCGTGCCTGGAAGTGATCAAGGCCGACGAAGTGCACACCGTGGATATCGCCCCGGCAGTACGGGCGCTGGCGGCTGAAGTGGTGGAGTTGAAGAACGGCTCGCCGACGCTGGTGGACTTCGTGGTCGGCAACGTCAAGGCGCGTACCCGCATGGTCGCCCAGTACACCATCGCCGGTGCCCGCGCGGGCCTGGTGATCGGCACCGACCACGCCGCCGAGGCGGTGATGGGGTTCTTTACCAAGTTCGGTGATGGTGCCTGCGACCTGGCGCCGCTGAGCGGGCTGGTGAAGAACCAGGTGCGGGCGATTGCGCGCAGCTTCGGTGCGCCGGAGTCACTGGTGGAAAAGGTCCCGACTGCGGACCTGGAAGACCTGGCGCCGGGCAAGCCGGACGAAGCCTCCCATGGCGTGACTTACCAGCAAATCGATGCCTTCCTGCATGGGCAGCCGGTTGACCAGGAAGCGTTCGATATCATCGTCGCCACCTACCGCAAGACCCAGCACAAGCGCGAACTGCCGTTCGCCCCTTGATAAGGCTATAGACGGACCTGTGGGAGCGGGTTCATCGGGACGCCGAACCGCCGCGAATGCAATGGTGAACCCACCGACGTATTCGCGGCGGTTCGGCGCCCCGATGAACCCGCTCCCACAGGGTTCACCGTCAGCCTTTGATTACTTGACGACGACCTTGCCCTTCATCATCGAGATGTGGCCCGGGAAGGTGCAGAAGAAGCTGTAGTCGCCACCGGCTTCCAGCTTGGTAGCGTCGAACTTCACCTCGGTCTCCTTCTCAGGAGCACCAATCATCTTGGTGTGGGCAATGATCGCGGCGTTGTCAGCCTTGATGTAGTCCTTTTCCAGACCCTGGCTCATGCCTTCGGTGGCAATGCCCTGCATGTCGGCAGTCTTGCTGATTACCAGGTTATGGCCCATGACGTTCTTCGGCAGGTTGCCGGAGTGGGTCAGTTTGACGGTGAATTCCTTGCAGCTCTTGTCGACGGTGATTTCCTTGGTGTTGTAGGACATCTGGTCGGTGGAGTCGACAGTCACCGAGCACTCGGCTGCGAAGACAGAGGCGCTGGCGAGGGTCAGCAGGGATACCGCTACAGCTTTCGCAAACATCATGAATCTCCTTGGCAGGGTTTTATCAATTGCGAGACTGCCTGAAACCGTTCAGCCCCTTGCTGATATGGGTCAAGGGGCTGTCAAGAGGCCAGCCAGTAGAATTGTTCAATGGATTGTATACAACCAATTCAAGGGCACATCATGCCCTTTTATTGGACGATGGGACAACCTCTCATTTAGGAGCAATACGAAATGACCCTTGGTAGCCTGATGAACAGCCTGCTGGCGGCCTACGCCCACGGAGCGACCGGCGCCATCTGCGAATTCTCCCGACCGGAGTGAAAGCAGCCTTGGAACTGTAGGACATGGGCCTTACCCTGTCAGCCTGAGTGACTGGAGATGAGCAATGCCCGTACGTTCCGTTTGTGTGTTCTGCGGCGCCAGCATTGGTGCCAACCCTGCCTACCGTGAAGCGGCCATCGCGCTGGGCCAGGCGATTGCCCGTCGCGGCCTGACCCTGGTCTATGGCGGTGGCGCGGTCGGCCTGATGGGCACCGTCGCCGACGCGGCCATGGCGGCCGGTGGCGAAGTGATCGGGATCATCCCCCAGAGCCTGATGAATGCCGAAATCGGCCACAAGGGCCTCAGCCGCCTGGAAGTGGTCGACGGCATGCACGCGCGCAAGGCACGCATGGCCGAGCTGAGCGATGCCTTCATCGCCCTGCCCGGTGGGCTGGGTACGCTGGAGGAGTTGTTCGAGGTATGGACCTGGGGCCAATTGGGCTATCACGCCAAGCCGCTGGGGCTGCTGGATGTGAACGGCTTCTACGAGAAGCTGGGCGGGTTCCTCGACCATATCGTCGAAGAAGGCTTCGTGCGGCCGCAGCATCGGGCGATGTTGCTGCTGGGGCAGCAGCCTGATGAGCTGCTGGACGGGATGGACAGCTTTGTTGCGCCGGTGGCGCCGAAGTGGGTCGACAAGAAGCCTGACTAAACCTGTTACAGGGGCTGCTTTGCAGCCCAATCGCCGGCAAGCCAGCTCCCACAGGTACAGTGCAAGCCTTGGGCTTTGTGCAATTCCTGTGGGAGCTGGCTTGCCGGCGATGGGGCCGCAAAGCGGCCCCCCGAGATCAGCGCGGGATCACTGGCTGACGCGGCTTCTTGTTGCCCTTGCCACCCTTGGCCGCTTCCTTGCGCTCCTTGGCCGCCTGCTGGTTACGCGCAAACGCTTCGGCCTTGGCTTTTTCACGCTTGTCCCACGGCTTGCTGCCATCACTGCCACGCGGCGGCAGGCCGGTGTGCTGGGTAAGAACCTTCTGCTCCTTGCCCACCTTGTGGCTACCCGCAGGGGTCGAGTTCTTGCGACGTGCACTCTGGTAGGTATCGGTCTGCGGCTGGTGCAGCGGGATCAGCTGGTGCTTGCCCGGCCCGATCAGGTCGGCGCGGCCCATGCGCTGCAACGCCTCACGCAGCATCGGCCAGCCCTTCGGGTCGTGGTAACGCAAGAACGCCTTGTGCAGGCGGCGCTGCTCCTCGCTCTTGACGATATCCACACCTTCGCTCTTGTAGGTCACCTTGCGCAGCGGGTTCTTGCCCGAGTGGTACATGGCCGTGGCCGAGGCCATCGGCGACGGGTAGAACGCCTGCACCTGGTCGGCACGGAAGCCGTTGCCCTTCAGCCACAGGGCGAGGTTCATCATGTCTTCGTCGGTGGTGCCCGGGTGCGCGGCGATGAAGTACGGGATCAGGTACTGCTCCTTGCCCGCCTCTTTCGAGAACTTCTCGAACATGCGCTTGAAGCGGTCATAGGTGCCGATGCCCGGCTTCATCATCTTGTCCAGCGGGCCACGCTCGGTGTGCTCCGGGGCAATCTTCAGGTAACCGCCGACATGGTGGGTGACCAGTTCCTTGACGTACTCCGGCGACTCCACCGCCAGGTCATAACGCAGGCCAGAGGCAATCAGGATCTTCTTCACACCCGGCAAGGCACGAGCCTTGCGGTACAGCTCGATGAGCGAGCTGTGGTCGGTGTTGAGGTTTTCGCAGATGCCCGGGAACACGCACGACGGCTTGCGACAGTGCTTCTCGATGTCATGGCTCTTGCAGGCGATGCGGTACATGTTGGCAGTCGGGCCGCCAAGGTCGGAGACCACGCCGGTGAAGCCCGGCACCTTGTCACGCATCTCTTCGATTTCGTGCAGGATCGACTCGTGCGAGCGGTTCTGGATGATGCGGCCTTCGTGCTCGGTGATCGAGCAGAAGGTGCAGCCACCGAAGCAGCCACGCATGATGTTCACCGAGAAACGGATCATCTCGTAGGCCGGGATGCGCTCCTTGCCGTAGGCCGGGTGCGGCACACGGGCATAGGGCATGCCGAACACGTAGTCCATTTCCTCGGTGCTCATGGGGATGGGTGGCGGGTTGAACCACACATCCACTTCGCCATGCTTCTGCACCAGGGCGCGGGCGTTGCCCGGGTTGGTCTCCAGGTGCAGCACCCGGTTGGCATGGGCATAGAGTACCGGGTCGTTACGCACCTTCTCGAACGACGGCAGGCGGATCACCGACTTTTCCCGGGTCATGCTCGGGCTGTCGAGAATCTGCACGACCTTGGCTTCGTTCGGGTCCTCCTGGTCGCCCTTGGCCTGCTCGATGGCACAGGCCTGGGTGTCCTGGGTATTCACGTACGGGTTGATGATCTTGTCGACGCGGCCCGGGCGGTCGATGCGGGTCGAATCGATCTCGTACCAGCCCTGAGGCGTGTCACGACGCACGAAAGCAGTGCCGCGCACATCGGTGATGGTCTCGATCTTCTCGCCGTTGGACAGGCGCTGGGCCACCTCGACCACCGCGCGCTCGGCGTTGCCGAACAGCAGGATGTCGGCGCTGGCGTCGATCAGGATCGAGTGGCGGACCTTGTCCTGCCAGTAGTCGTAGTGGGCGATGCGGCGCAGCGAGGCCTCGATGCCGCCGAGCACGATCGGCACATGCTTGTAGGCTTCCTTGCAGCGCTGGCTGTACACCAGGCTGGCGCGGTCCGGTCGGCTGCCGGCCAGGCCACCAGGGGTGTAGGCGTCGTCGGAACGGATCTTCTTGTCCGCGGTGTAGCGGTTGATCATCGAGTCCATGTTGCCCGCGGCCACGCCGAAGAACAGGTTCGGCTCGCCGAGCTTCATGAAGTCGTCTTTCGACTGCCAGTTCGGCTGGGCGATGATGCCCACGCGGAAGCCCTGGGCCTCCAGCAGGCGGCCGATGATGGCCATGCCGAACGACGGGTGGTCGACGTAGGCATCACCGGTCACGATGATGATGTCGCAGGAATCCCAGCCGAGCAGATCCATCTCCTCCCTGCTCATCGGCAGGAAAGGTGCTGGCCCGAAACATTCGGCCCAGTACTTGGGATAGTCGTAGAGTGGTTTGGCTGCTTGCATGTCAGTGACCGGTTCTGGTGTGCAGGGAAATCGCGGGCGCGGAATATAGCACAAATTTTGACCAAATCCGACGATGGTTGTCGGATTCATGGGTTGCCTGTACCGGCCTCATCGCCGGCAAGCCAGCTCCCACAGGAGATCACTGCCTTGAGGCCGGTGGAGCCCCTGTGGGAGCTGGCTTGCCGGCGATGAGGCCGGTGGCTTATTCGTCGTCGTCGAAGTTGTACATGCCCGGCGCAAGGTTCTCGAAGCGGGTGTACTTGCCGATGAAGGCCAGGCGCACGAAGCCGATTGGGCCGTTACGCTGTTTACCGATGATGATTTCCGCCACGCCCTTGTGCTCGGTCTCGGGGTGGTACACCTCGTCGCGGTACACGAACATGATCACGTCGGCGTCCTGCTCGATCGCACCAGATTCACGCAAGTCGGAGTTCACCGGGCGTTTGTTCGGGCGCTGTTCCAGGGAGCGGTTCAGCTGCGACAGGGCGATGACCGGGCAGTTGAATTCCTTGGCCAGGGCCTTGAGCGAGCGGGAGATCTCGGAAATTTCGTTGGTCCGGTTGTCGCCGGCCGAACCCGGGATCTGCATCAGCTGCAGGTAGTCGACCATGATCATGGCGATTTCGCCATGCTCGCGGGCCAGGCGGCGGGTACGGGCGCGCATTTCCGAGGGGCTGATGCCGGCGGTATCGTCGATGAACAGCTTGCGGTCGTTGAGCAGGTTCACCGCCGAGGTCAGGCGCGGCCAGTCGTCGTCGTCCAGCTGGCCAGAACGCACCTTGGTCTGGTCGATACGGCCCAGGGACGAAAGCATACGCATGATCAGCGATTCACCTGGCATCTCGAGGGAGAACACCAGCACCGCCTTGTCGGTACGCAGTACGGCGTTTTCCACCAGGTTCATGGCGAAGGTAGTCTTACCCATCGACGGTCGGCCGGCGACGATGATCAGGTCGGCTGGCTGCAGGCCGCTGGTCTTCTCGTCGAGGTCAGTAAAGCCGGTGGACACGCCGGTGATGTCACTGTCGGAGTTGAACAGCGTGTCGATGCGGTCGATGGCCATGGTCAACAGTTCGTTGACCCCCACCGGGCCGCCGGTTTTCGGGCGAGCCTCGGCGATCTGGAAGATCTGCCGCTCGGCGTCATCGAGAATTTCTTCGGCGTTGCGCCCTTGCGGGTTGAACGCGTTGTCGGCGATATCGGTACTGATGCTGATCAGCTGGCGCAGGGTGGCGCGCTCGCGAATGATCGCGGCGTAGGCCTTGATGTTGGCTACCGACGGGGTGTTCTTGGCCAGCTCGGCCAGGTACGCCAACCCACCGACTTGCGAAGAAAGGCCTTCCTTGTCCAACTGCTCGTGCAGGGTCACCACGTCGAATGGCTGGTTGGCGTCGGCCAACTTGTGCACGGCACGGAAGATCAGGCGGTGGTCATGCCGGTAGAAGTCGCCATCCGATACCTGGTCCAGCACCCGCTCCCAGGCATTGTTGTCCAGCATCAGGCCACCGAGCACGGCCTGTTCGGCCTCGATGGAATGCGGCGGCACCTTCAGGGCTGCGGTTTGCAGGTCTAGCTGTTCGGAGGTGGTGATCTCGTTCATGGCCACGAAAGAATTCTGGAGGATGAAAAAGACAAAGGGCACGGCCTGTCGAAAACAGGACCGTGCCCGATGTTAACCGCCTGACCCACAAGGAGCCAGCCAGTCAGCGCAGCTTAGGCAGCTACGACGACCACGCGTACGGTGGCTTCAACGTCGCTGTGCAGGTGCACGGCTACGTCGTATTCGCCAACCTGACGGATGGTGCCGTTCGGCAGACGAACTTCAGCCTTGGCCACTTCAACGCCGGAGGCGGTCAGGGCGTCAGCGATGTCGTGGGTGCCGATCGAACCGAACAGCTTGCCTTCGTCGCCAGCGGTGGCAGTGATGGTCACTTCCAGCTCGGCCAGTTGGGCAGCGCGGCTTTCAGCCGAAGCTTTCTTGTCAGCAGCTGCTTTTTCCAGCTCGGCGCGACGCTCTTCGAACGCAGCCAGGTTGGCGGCGTTGGCAACGGTGGCCTTGCCGAATGGCAGCAGGAAGTTACGGCCGTAACCAGCCTTAACTTTTACTTTGTCGCCCAGGTTGCCCAGGTTAGCGACTTTTTCCAGCAGGATCAGTTCCATTTGGTAAAACCTCTTAACTTTTAACCTTCACCGTTCGCGGAGTCATTCCCCTTGGGGGACTTGCGACCGCGAAAATCAATCAGGCTGTCGACAATGGCCAAAACCACCAGCAACGGATAAATCAGCTGCATGATCAGCGGCAACGTCACGTACATGCCCACCAGCCAGAAACCGGCCAGTCGCCCCTGCGCCACCAGCCCGTGCATCAAGGCGATGCCGGCCAGCACCAGTACCAGGCTCGAGGCCGATGCCAGGACGATGAACTGCGGCCCGATGAACGGGGCCACCACCATCACTGCCACCAAGACCGCCATGGTCTGTTTCGGCAACCTCAGCGCGCGAAACTCGCGACCGAAGCCTCCAGGGTTGTACAACGCTGCCTGCCAGTAGCGCGCCAGCACCAGGGCCAGCACACTGAACAATTGCACCGTCACTGCTGTGGAAGCGACCAGCACAGGGCGGATCAGCTCACCGGAGAGCACCGGTTGCCCCTCGATTTTCGGCATGGCTTCGGCAAACGCCTTGGCCAGCACATCGAAGGTTTGCGCCAGCGCCAGATCGAGCACGAGGCTGAAAGCCACGGCGAACACGGCACTGACCAGCAACACCCGGCTCCAGGGATGCTCGGCGCGCAACAGCGCAGCCAGGCCCAGGGCACCCGCGATCACCAGAAAGGTGATGGGATCGCCCATGACCCACACGGCCAGCCCGGCCAGCAGGCCGCCGGCGATGACCGTTGTAGCATCCTTGAACCCACGCCGCAGCAGCACAAGGCTGCCGGCAGCGGCACTCAACCAGAACAGCAGCGGCAGTACCGCGCTGATGACCACCACCAGGGTGGCCTGCACACGACCGCGCATGATGAAACTTGCTAACGCTCGCATGCTAATCCCTTACTGCTTGTCGACGACCCGGTCTCAGCGGCCGTGGCTGTCGGTGTAGGGCAGCAGGGCCAGGAAGCGGGCGCGCTTGATAGCGGTAGCCAGCTGACGCTGATAACGAGCTTTGGTACCGGTGATACGGCTTGGAACGATCTTGCCGGTTTCGGATACGTAAGCTTTCAGGGTGTTGAGATCTTTGAAGTCGATCTCTTTCACGTCTTCAGCAGTGAAGCGGCAGAATTTACGACGACGGAAGAAACGTGCCATTTAATAGGCTCCTCTAAAGGTCCGTGGATTACTCGTCAGCGTTATCGCTGGAGTCGCTGTCATTGCTGTCGTCGCCGTCGGCGGATTCAGCATGCTCAGGACGCTCACGACGCTCACGGCGCTCGCTGCGGTTTTCTTCAGCCTTCAGCATCTCGGACTGGCCGGTAACGGCTTCGTCGCGACGGATGACCAGGTTACGGATAACGGCATCGTTGTAGCGGAAGTTGTCTTCCAGCTCGGCCAGGGCCTTGCCGGTGCACTCAACGTTCAGCATCACGTAGTGAGCCTTGTGAACATTGTTGATTGCGTAGGCCAGTTGACGACGGCCCCAGTCTTCCAGGCGGTGGATCTTGCCACCATCTTCTTCGATCAGCTTGGTGTAACGCTCAACCATGCCGCCGACTTGCTCGCTCTGGTCCGGGTGAACCAGGAAGATGATTTCGTAATGACGCATGAATGCTCCTTACGGGTTAGTAGTCTGCCAGCGAATCTGGTCAGACAAGGAGTGAATGACACTGTATGTCTTGCACGGAGGGGAGGCACATGTGCGCCTGCCAGCTCGGCAAGGGGCGCAATTGTAGAGAAGGCGAGGCGTACAAGCAAGGTGATTGGTGAATATTTGAACAGCCTGAAGCACTTTATTCCTGCACTGGCCCTATCGCCGGCAAGCCAGCTCCCACAGGATCGCCACAGGTGCTGAACCTTGTGTTGCACCTGTGGGAGCCGGCTTGCCGGCGATAGGGCCGGTACAGGCCGAAGATCAGCGCTTGGCCTGACGCTGACGCACAGCCTCGAACAGGCACACGCCAGTCGCCACCGACACGTTCAGGCTACTGACACTACCGCCCATCGGCAACTTCACCAGGAAATCGCAATGCTCGCGGGTCAGCCGGCGCATGCCCTTGCCTTCCGCGCCCATTATCATCACCAGCGGCCCGGTCAGGTCCTGCTGGTAGATTTCCTGTTCGGCCTCGCCGGCGGTACCTACCACCCACAGGCCACGCTGCTGCAGTTTTTCCAGGGTGCGCGCCAGGTTGGTCACGGCCACAAGCGGGATCACCTCCGCAGCGCCACAGGCCACCTTGCGCACGACCGGCGTCAGGGTTGCGGACTTGTCCTTGGGCACCACCACTGCCGTGGCACCGGCGGCATCGGCGGTACGCAGGCAGGCGCCAAGGTTGTGCGGGTCGGTCACGCCATCCAGCACCAGGATCAACGGTGGTGTTTCGGTGCGTTCGAGCAACTCCTCGAGCATCAACTCACCCCAGACCTGGCTCGGGCTCACCTCGGCGACCACACCCTGATGCACGCCCTCTACCCAGGCATCCATCTCACGGCGCTCGGCCTGGCCGACCGCCACGCGATTTTCCGCGGCCAGCGCCAGCAGCGCCTGCAGGCGTGGCTCGCTGCGCCCTTCCGACAGCCAGATCTGCTTGACCCGCTTCGGATGGTGCTGCAGCAATGCCTGCACGGCGTGCACGCCGTAGATCTTTTCCAGCTGACTCATGACTTGCTCTTGCTCTTGCGTGGCGCGCCGGACTTCGACGGGCCTTTACGGTGCTTGGTCGGCTTGCCGGAGGCCTTGCCGCCCTTGTCCGACTTGCTGCTGGCATGGCCGCCACTGCGCGCCTCGCTCATCAGCGCCTTCTTCATTTCGCGGCTCTTGCGCACTTCGGCGTTACGCTGCACAGCGTCTTTCGGGAAGTACGCCTCGGCGGTCTCGCTCTTGCGGCTGCGTGGCTTCGGCGTGGCCTTGGCCTCGACCGGAGCCTGCTCGGCCTGGCCGGCAGCCGGTGCGGCACCACGCTGCTTGCGGCCGATCGGGGCGGCGAGGGTCTTTTCCGACACTTCGAAGTCGATCTTGCGCTCGTCCAGGTCGACGCGCATGACCTTGACCTCGATCGTGTCGCCCAGGCGGAAGCTGCGCCCGGTACGCTCGCCAGACAGGCGGTGGTGCACCGGGTCGAAGTGGTAGTAGTCGCCCGGCAGCGCACTGACGTGCACCAGGCCTTCCACATAGATATCGGTCAGCTCGACGAACAGGCCGAAACCGGTCACCGCAGTGATCACACCCGGGAAAGTCTCGCCCACGCGGTCCTTCATGAACTCGCACTTGAGCCAGTTGACCACGTCACGGGTGGCTTCATCGGCCCGGCGTTCGGTCATCGAGCACTGCTCGCCGAGCTGCTCGAGGGTGTTCTCGTCGTACGGGTAGATGCGCGCCTTGGGGATGCTCATGGCGCCGGCACGCTTGACGTGCGGGGTTTCGACCCTGGAACGGATGATGCTGCGGATGGCGCGGTGCACCAGCAGGTCCGGGTAGCGACGGATCGGCGAGGTGAAGTGGGTGTACGCCTCGTAGTTCAGGCCGAAGTGGCCGTTGTTGTCGGTGCTGTACACCGCCTGGCTCAACGAACGCAGCATCACGGTCTGGATCAGGTGGAAGTCCGGGCGCCCGGCGATGCTCGCCAGCAGAGCCTGGTAATCCTTCGGCGACGGGTCCTTGCCCTTGTGCAGGGTCAGGCCCAGTTCGCCCAGGAAGGCGCGCAGCTTTTCCAGACGCTCCGGCGGCGGGCCGTCGTGCACGCGGTACAGGGCCGGCACGCCATGCTTCTGCAGGAATTCGGCGGTGGCCACGTTGGCCGCCAGCATGCATTCCTCGATCAGCTTGTGGGCGTCGTTGCGCACGGTCGGGCGGATTTCCGCGATCTTGCGCTCGTCACCGAAGATGATGCGGGTTTCCTGGGTCTCGAAGTCGATCGCGCCACGGGTGTGACGGGCGTCCACCAGCACCTTGTACAGGTTGTACAGGTTCTTCAGGTCCGGCACGACTGCCTTGTACTCCTCGCGCAGCGCCTTGCCCTCACGGGTGCGGGAGTGCTCGAGCATGCTGCTGACCTTGTTGTAGGTCAGGCGGGCGTGGGAGTGGATGACGCCTTCGTAGAACTGGTAGTCGACCATCTGGCCGGCTTTGTTCATGGTCATTTCACAGACCATGGCCAGGCGATCGACATGCGGGTTCAGCGAGCACAGGCCGTTGGACAGCTCTTCGGGGAGCATCGGCACCACGCGCTCGGGGAAGTACACCGAGTTGCCGCGCTGCTGGGCCTCGACGTCCAGGGCCGAACCCAGGCGCACGTAGCTGGACACGTCGGCAATGGCCACATACAGGCGCCAGCCGCCGGAGAACAGGCGCAGCTTGCCCAGCGGCTCGCAATAGACGGCGTCGTCGAAGTCACGGGCGTCTTCGCCGTCGATGGTGACGAACGGCAGGTGGCGCAGGTCGACGCGCTTCTCCTTGTCCTTCTCTTCGACTTCGGAGCGGAACTTGCGCGCTTCCTTGATCACGTCCTTGGGCCAGACGTGCGGGATATCGTAGCTGCGCAGAGCAACGTCGATTTCCATGCCCGGCGCCATGTAGTTGCCGATGACCTCGACCACATCGCCTTGCGGCTGGAAGCGCGGGGTCGGCCAATGGGTGATCTTGATCTCGACGAACTGGCCGATCTTGGCCCCGCCGTTGCGCCCGGCGGTGACCAGCACTTCCTGCTGGATCTTCGGGTTGTCCGGGGTCACGTAGCCGATACCGCCTTCTTCGAAGTAACGGCCGACCACGCTTTCGTGGGCACGGGAGATGATTTCGACCAGCACGCCTTCACGGCGGCCACGGCGGTCGACGCCAGATACGCGGGCCAGGCCGCGGTCGCCGTCGAACACCAGGCGCATCTGCGACGGGCTGAGGAACAGATCTTCGCTGCCGTCGTCCGGAATAAGGAAGCCGAAGCCATCGCGGTGACCGGAGACGCGGCCGCAGATCAGGTCCAGCTTGTCTACCGGGGCATAAGTGCCGCGCCGGGTATAGATAAGCTGGCCATCGCGCTCCATTGCACGCAGTCGGCGGCGCAGGGCTTCGATCTGGTCTTCGTCGTAAAGACCGAACTCGGCCGCCAGTTCCTCGCGTGCGGCCGGTTCGCCACGGTCGGCGAGGCGCTGCAGGATCAGCTCACGGCTGGGAATGGGGTTGTCGTATTTTTCCGCTTCGCGAGCGGCCTCGGGATCGAGGGATTGCCAATCGGCCATCAGAAGGGGTTCACCTTGGGGTATATAGATATGAATTCTGGCATAGGCGTATTGAAACCGGAAATGTCAGCCTTGGACAGCCCCACCGGCGCCTCCGGCGAGCAGGAATAGGCCTGCGGAATCAACAAGTTGAATTTTTTGAAATTTTTTTCGCTTGGGGGGTTTACAGCCCCCCGGACCGTCCGTATAGTGCGCACCACAACGACGGACAACCCCGAAGTTGTAGTAGAGATGAGCGGCGCTGTAAAGCATCAAGTAATCTCGAATGTGTGCCCAGGTGGCGGAATTGGTAGACGCGCTGGTTTCAGGTATCAGTGGCTTAACGGCCGTGGAAGTTCGAGTCTTCTCCTGGGCACCAAATATTTTCAAGTAACAGATGACCAAGGATCTGTTACTACTGTGTGAAAGCGAACGATAGTCGCCTTCTCCAGATGATGTAAAGCTTTGCCCAGGTGGCGGAATTGGTAGACGCGCTGGTTTCAGGTATCAGTGACTTAACGGTCGTGGAAGTTCGAGTCTTCTCCTGGGCACCAAATATTTTCAAGTAACAGATGACCAAGGATCTGTTACTACTGTGTGAAAGCGAACGATAGTCGCCTTCTCCAGATGATGTAAAGCTTTGCCCAGGTGGCGGAATTGGTAGACGCGCTGGTTTCAGGTATCAGTGACTTAACGGTCGTGGAAGTTCGAGTCTTCTCCTGGGCACCATACAAAAACCCACTAGCTTGCTAGTGGGTTTTTTCTTGCCTGCGATTTTTATATCCCTCCTCTTTCAGTCATAGGTGCAAACCTGTGCCGGCCTCTTCGCGGCTAAAGCCGCTCCCACAGGTATTTCACTCCCCTCAAGACCTGTGATGCCCCTGTGGGAGCGGGTTTACCCGCGAAGAGGCCAACACAGCCAACCCACCTTCAGACTCTTGCACCATGGTCTGACCATGAATTTCTCGTCACCCGGCCACTTGAGAAACGATTTCGTTTACCATTGTTTCCAAATATGTAGCCGTAAGCGAGGAAGTACCCGCATGACGATCCGCCCGCAACCGCTGATGCGTACCTTGGCCGCCGCCGTGCTGAGCCTGGCCATCGGCGCTCCGGCCGCCATGGCAGACGCACCGGTCACCCTGACCATGTACAACGGTCAGCACAAGGAAATCGGCGAGGCCATCGCCAAGGCCTACGAGGCCAAGACCGGCATCCACATCGATATCCGCAAGGGCAGCAGCAACCAGCTGGCCAGCCAGATCATCGAGGAAGGCGAACGCTCGCCGGCCGACATCATCTATACCGAAGAGTCCCCTCCCCTGAACAACCTGGGCGAACTGGGCCTGTTGGCGAAGATCGACGACGCCACCGCGAACATGATGCCCAAGGAGTACGTTGGCGCCAACGGCACCTGGATGGGCATTACCGCCCGTACGCGCATCGTCGTGTTCAACCCGAAGAAGGTCGACGAGAAAGACCTGCCGACCACAGTGATGGACTTTGCCAACCCTGAGTGGGAAGGCCGCGTCGGCTATGTGCCCACCAGCGGCGCCTTCCAGGAACAGGCCGTGGCCATCCTGAAGATGCACGGGCGAGAAGCCACCGAAGAATGGCTGACCGGCCTGAAGGCATTCGGCAAGACCTACACCAACAACATGGTCGCCCTCAAAGCCGTGGAAAAAGGCGAAGTGGCTGCGGTACTGGTGAACAACTACTACTGGTATGCGCTTGAGCGCGAGCGCGGCAAGCTGGACACCAAGCTCTACTACCTGGCCGATGGCGATGCCGGCAACCTGGTCACCATTTCCGGCGCAGCCGTGGTCAAGGCCAGCAAGCACCCGAAAGAAGCCCAGGCCCTGCTCAACTGGATGGCCAGCGAAGAAGGCCAGCGCGTGATCACCCAGACCACCGCCGAGTACCCGCTGCACAAAGGCATGGTCTCCGACCGTGGCCTGAAGCCGTTCGAGGACCTGCGCCCACCGAAGATCTCACCAGCCGACCTGGGCAATGCCGAGGAAGCGATCGAGCTTGAGCGCGAGGTCGGCCTGCTCTGATGACTGCCGCCCTGTCCGAGCCGGTGCCGGTACGCTTCGTACCGCGCCGCAAGCGCCCCTCTGTCTGGGTGGTGCTGCCTGTGCTGTTCCTGGTAGCGATGAGCTTGCTGCCTTTGCTGTACGTTGCCATGAAAGCCTGGGAGGCCGGCTGGCGCGAAGCCTTGCACCTGCTGTGGCGGCCGTTTGTCTGGGGGCTGATGCGCAACACCCTGATGCTGATGGTCGGGGTGACGCTGACCTGCATGGTGGTCGGCCTGGCCCTGGCCTGGCTGCTGGAGCGCAGCAACCTGGCCGGCCGCCGGCTGTGGGGCGTGGTGCTGTGCCTGCCGTTCGCCGTGCCGTCGTTCGTCAGCAGCTTCACCTGGGTGTCGCTGAGCTCGGACTTCGAAGGGCTGGGCGGGGCGATCATGGTCATGGCCCTGTCCAAGTACCCACTGGTGTTCCTGCCGGTGGCCGCGACCCTGCGCAACCTCGATACCTCGCTGGAGGAGTCGGCACGTACGCTGGGCTGCAGCCGCTGGGGCGTATTCATCAAGGTCACCCTGCCGCTGCTATGGCCATCGATGCTGGGCGGCGCGCTGCTGATCGCCCTGCACATGCTGGTAGAGTTCGGCGCCTTGTCGATCCTCGGCTTGCAAACCTTCACCACGGCGATTTACCAGCAGTTCGAACTGGAGTTCAGCAATGCCAACGCGGCCATGCTGTCCGCCGTACTGTTGGCGATGTGCCTGGTAATGCTGTGGCTTGAACTGCGGGTACGTGGCAAAGCCCGTCATGTGCGCATCGGCCAGGGTGTGGCGCGGCGAGCACAGCCGGTGCGGCTGCGTGGCTGGGCAGTGCTGGCGCAACTGTTCTGCGTGGGCCTGGCGGTGTTGGGCAGCGGTATTCCGCTGGCCATGCTCGGCTACTGGTTGAGCGTGGGTTCATCGGCGGCATTCCCTGTGGCAGCCATTTCCAAGGCGCTGTTCACCTCATTGTCGGTGTCGCTGGGGGGTGCCGGTTTCTGCGTGTTGCTAGCCCTGCCAATCAGCTTCCTGGTGGTGCGCTACAAGGGCCGCCTGGCAATTTGGGCCGAGCGCCTGCCATACCTGTTGCACGCCCTGCCCGGCCTGGTGATTGCCCTGACCCTGGTATTCTTCGCCCTGCATTACGTGCCGGCGCTGTACCAGACCACGGCACTGTTGCTGCTGGCCTATGCGCTGCTGTTCCTGCCGCTGGCGCAGTCGCCGGTGCGCACCGCACTGAACAAGGCTTCACCTACCCTGGAGGAAGCGGCACGAACCTTGGGCGCGAGCAGCTTTGCCGCGTTCTGCCGGGTGACCCTGCCGATCATCTTCCCGGCCATGGCGGCAGCCTTTGCCCTGGTGTTCCTGGATGCCATGAAGGAACTGACAGCTACCTTGCTGCTCAGCCCGACCGGCATGACCACCCTGGCCACGGAGGTGTGGGCACACACGGCCAACGTCGAGTTCGCGGCGGCAGCGCCTTATGCGGCGTTGTTGATTGTGGTTTCGGGGTTGCCAGTGTATTTGCTGACTACGCGGATGTATCTGAACAAGGCGTAACCTTCTTCGCGGGCTTGCCCGCTCCCACAGATACCGCGCAGCCCTGCTGCCCACAGAGGTAAGGGCCCTGTGTCGCGATCGATGTGGGAGCGGGCATGCCCGCGAACACCGGCGAAGCCGGTGCCATCCACCGTGTCGCCTGCTTCGCGGGCACGCCCGCTCCCACAATGATCGGGTCAGGCTCTGAATTGGCCCAGGCTGGCACGCAGCTGTGCCGCCAGGTCATCCAGCACCTTGCTGCTGGCGGTGGTCTGCATCACCACCTCGGCCGAGCGTTCGGCCTGGGCGTGTATGGTTTCCACCCGTCCACGCACTGCCTGCGCCCCGCTCGCCTGCTGTTCGGCCGCCCGGGTGGCCAGGCCGATGGCCGCGTGCACCTGCTCCACCGCTGCCTGCACCGACTGCTGGCGGCGCTCGTTGTCACGCAGCACCAGCAGCCCTTCGCTGGCCTTGAGCCCGGCCTGGCTGATGGTGGCCACGGCCTCCTTGGCCCCCTTCTGCAGCGCGGCGATATGCGCCTGGATATCTCCCGTGGAACTTTGCGTCTTGCTCGCCAACGCCCGCACCTCATCGGCCACGACGGCAAACCCGCGCCCGGTTTCGCCAGCACGGGCGGCTTCGATGGCCGCGTTCAAGGCCAGCAGGTTGGTCTGTTCGGCGATGCCGTGGATAACCGTCAGCACCACTTCGATCTGCTCACTCTGCTTGGCCAGGCGCTCGATCACCTGGGAGCCGGCCTCCACCTGCCCGGCCAAGTTCTCGATCAGACCGGCTAGCTGGGTCGATGTGCGGCTGTTCTCGTCAGTTGCCTGGCGGATATCCACCACCTGCTGCAGGGCTGCCTGCATCGCGTGGCTTTCAGCCTGGGCCTCGTCGGCCATGCTCGACAGGTCGCGCAGGCTGGCCGCCACTTCGTCGCGTTGCAGTGCAGCAGCAGCATCGGCACCGGCATTGCGCTGGGCCATCGCGCCAATCTCAACGCCGGTGCGCTGCGCCACCTCGCCCGCCTCGCGCACGATGGGTTGCAGCTTGTCGACAAAGCGGTTCACCGCCGAAGCCATGTCGCCAATTTCGTCGCGGCTGTCGAGGGGCACACGCTTGGTCAGGTCGCCTTCGCCAGCCGCCAGGTCATCGAGGGCGGCAATCAGCAGGCGCAGCTTGCTCAGCACCCGGCGGCCAAGCACCACAGCCACCACAACCAGCACACCCAGGCCGACCAGCATCAGGCCCAGGCCGATACGCCAGCGCAGTTCGGCGGCAGCATCGCGCACGGTCTGTGCGGTATTGGCCTGCATCGCGGCTGCGCTGCCCTGCGCCTTTTCCAGGCGCTCGCGCAAGGTCTTGCCACTGTCGGCTGCAGCACCGACCAGGCTGTCGCCGACCAGTTGCTCGCCGCTGGCGATCAGGGCGGCGAAGCGCTGGTCGAGAGCCTTGAGCTCCTGGTCGATGCCGGCGGTGGAAACGCCCATCACCACCTTGCCGATTTCTGCACCATTGGGGTTGATCGAGGCCTCGACGAAGTACACCGCCGGGTCGCGCCGGGCCGCGTCGATCACCTTGTCCAGCGCACGCTCGCCCTGGCCTTTGTCCATCAATGCCTGGTTGATCGGGTTTTGCCGGTTCAGGTAGCGAGTCAGGTGCTGGCCCTGGGCGTCGTCGTAGACCACGAACAGCACGTTAGGGTTGCGCTGCGCACGCCGAGCGAAGTCGGAGAGCACCGGCACGTCGTTGTCCCATATCGCCCGCGGTGCGACCGACGCCAGCAGCTCGGCCATATCGTTGGCGGAGTCCTTGAGGTTCTTTTCCAACGTGCTGCGCAGCTGCTGCTGCTCGCTTTGCAGGCGCGCCGACAAACCTGCGCTAAGGCGCTGGCGGGTGCTGCTGGAGAGGCCGTCGAGGCCTGAGCGCACGTCTTGCCCGGCTTGCTCCAGCTCACTGGCGAGCTGGCGGCTGTCATTGCCCAGGCGTTCGCCCAGGTCGGCTTCCAAGGCGGTGACCGTGCTTCGGGTAAGCGCAACGGCGACCAGCACCTGCACCAAAAGAGCGATACCAAGGGCAACAAACACAGGCCGCAAAAGGCGGCTTCGTAACAGTGAGAGGATGGCAGACACGGTGTAACCCTCGTGTTTTCTGGCGCCACTATTTTGATGGCATCTTCAGAAACTTCTTACAGCAAGGGTTGTGCCGGGGTCAGCAGGGATAAGTGCCAAGGTTCAGCAATGGGTTTTCCTGTACTGGCCTCTTCGCGGGCTTGCCCGCTCCCACAGGTACTCCACATGTCTTGAGGCCTGTGGTGTACCTGTGGGAGCTGGCTTGCCGGCGATAGGGCCGGGACAGGCATACCCCACAAATGAAAACGCCGCAGCCCCTTTCAGGGCCACGGCGTCAGATCAGCCTGGAAGGCAGATCAGGCGAACGGATGACGCAGAACGATGGTCTCGTTGCGGTCCGGGCCGGTGGAGATGATGTCGATCGGCGCGCCGATCAGCGCTTCGATGCGCTTGATGTAGGCGCGAGCGTTGGCTGGCAGATCTTCCAGGGTTTTCACGCCCAGGGTCGACTCGCTCCAGCCTGGCATCTCTTCGTACACCGGCTCCAGGCCGATGTAGCTGTCGGCATCGGAAGGCGCGTCGATGACGGCACCGTTCTCGTTCTTGTAGCCAACGCAGATGTTGATGGTTTCCAGGCCATCCAGCACGTCCAGCTTGGTCAGGCAGATCCCCGAAATGCTGTTGACGTCGATGGCGCGACGCAGGATCACGGCATCGAACCAGCCGCAACGGCGTGCACGGCCGGTGGTGGAGCCGAACTCATGGCCACGCTTGGCCAGGGTAGCGCCAGTCTCGTCGAACAGTTCGGTCGGGAACGGACCGGAACCTACGCGAGTGGTGTAGGCCTTGGTGATACCCAGGATGTAGTCCAGGTACATCGGGCCAACGCCAGAACCGGTGGAGATACCGCCAGCGGTGGTGTTGGAGCTGGTGACGTACGGGTAGGTACCGTGGTCGATGTCCAGCAGCGAGCCCTGGGCACCTTCGAACATGATGTCCTTGCCGGCGCGACGCAGGTTGTGCAGCTCGGCGGTGACGTCGAGCATCATCGGCTTGAGCTGTTCGGCGTAGGCCATGCATTCGTCCAGGGTCTGCTGGAAGTCGATGGCCGGCTCTTTGTAGTAGTTCACCAGCTGGAAGTTGTGGTAGTCCAGCAGCTCACCCAGCTTGGCGGCGAAACGCTCGCGGTGGAACAGGTCGCCCACGCGCAGGCCGCGGCGTGCGACCTTGTCTTCGTAGGCTGGGCCGATACCACGGCCGGTGGTGCCGATCTTGGCTTCGCCACGGGCTTTTTCGCGGGCCTGGTCCAGGGCAACGTGGTACGACAGGATCAGCGGCGCAGCCGGGCTGATGCGCAGGCGCTCGCGCACCGGTACGCCCTTCTCTTCCAGCTTGGTGATTTCACGCATCAGGGCATCCGGGGCAACGACCACGCCGTTGCCGATCAGGCACTGTACGCCTTCACGCAGGATACCGGACGGAATCAGGTGCAGAACGGTCTTTTCACCGTTGATCACCAGGGTGTGACCCGCGTTGTGGCCACCCTGGTAGCGCACTACGGCGGCAGCATGTTCGGTCAGCAGATCGACGATCTTGCCTTTGCCCTCATCACCCCACTGGGTGCCCAGGACGACGACATTCTTACCCATTACATTGGTCCTCATTCACGCAAACTTGGTTGCCGGCCTACTGCCGGCGCAGAAACTCACTGGGCCAGCGGCAGAACCTGCCAGCGCCCGTCTTGCTGAATCAATTGCCGATCACAATCCGCCTCGAGAGCAGCACTCAACGGCTGGCCAGGCAGGGCCTGGACCACACGCTGGCCCTCGTTGCGCAACTGGCAGACTTGCTGCCAGAGGGCCGCGTCGCCACTGTCCGGCATCCAGATGCCGCCAGTTGGCAATACGACCTCCGCTCGCCCCAGTGTGACCAGGGTCTTCAAATCCGTGGAGAAACCGGTGGCCGGGCGAGCCCGGCCGAAATCGGCGCCGATGTCGTCATAGCGCCCGCCCTGGGCGATCGATTGACCTTCGCCCGGCACGAACACGGCGAACACCACGCCAGTGTGATAGTGGTAACCGCGCAGCTCGCCGAGGTCGAAGTACAACGGCAGGTCCGGGAAGCGCGACGCCAGGCGATCGGCGATCGCCAGCAGGTCGTCCAGCGCCGCCAGCACGCTGGCCGGGGCACGGCCCAGGCGCACGCGGGCTTCGGCCAGCACTTCGCGGCCACCGCACAGCTCGACCAGCGCGCGCAGCATGTTGCCCAGGTCCTTCGGCAGGTCGGCGGTCAGCACCTGAACTTCATCCACGGCCTTGCGCTGCAGCGCGTCGAACAGCTGCTGCTCGACCGCACCGGACAGGCCGGCAGCACGGGCCAGGCCGCGATAGATACCGACGTGGCCGAGGTCCATGTGCACATCCGGCACATCGGTCAGTTGCAGCGTGGCGAGCATCAGGCTGATGACTTCGACATCGCTGGTGGGGCTGGCGTCGCCGTACAGCTCGGCACCCAGCTGGATCGGGCTGCGCGAGGTGGACAAGGCACGCGGCTGGGCGTGCAGCACGCTGCCGGCATAGCACAGGCGGCTCGGGCCTTCACGGCGCAGGGTGTGGGCGTCGATACGTGCCACCTGCGGGGTGAAGTCGGCGCGGAAGCCCATCAGGCGGCCGGACTGCGGGTCCACTACCTTGAAGGTACGCTGATCCAGGTCCTGGCCGGCGCCGGTGAGCAGCGACTCCAGGTACTCGATATGCGGGGTGACGACCAGTTCGTAGCCCCAACTCTGGAACAGGTCCAACACCTGGCGGCGCGCGATCTCGATACGCGCAGCCTCAGGTGGCAGTACTTCCTCGATGCCATCTGGCAGCAGCCAGCGGTCTACCGTTGCCATTACGCCATTTCCCCTCTGGTCCGGGCGGCTTGCCAGCAGGCTAGCCGTCAGTAAAGCCGGTATCGCGCACAGCAGCGGGCAGCACTGATCCCAGCGCAGCCACCGTACCCGACACCCTCGAATTGCCTTGCGACCTGACCAAACCGTCAACTGGCGGTTTGCCAATCAACCTTGCAGACGCAAAAAAGCCGGGAAATTTCCCGGCTGCCTCATCATACACCCCTTTTCATTCAGGATGCACCCCGCCTGGTGTTTTAGCTGCCAGGCGGGGCGCCGCTGCATGAAAATCAGGGCCTGAGCATCACGGCCTGCTCTTGTCCAGGAAGCGGAAGAACTCGTTCTTCGGGTCCAGGACCAGCACGTCGCTCTTGCTCGAGAAGCTCTCGCGGTACGCCTGCAGGCTACGGTAGAACGCATAGAAATCAGCGTCCTGGGTGTAGGCCTTGGCGTAGATGGCGGCCGCCTGGGCGTCGCCGTCACCGCGGGTTTCCTCTGCTTCGCGATAGGCCTCAGCCAGCAATACGCGGCGCTGACGGTCGGCATCGGCACGGATACCTTCAGCCAGCTCGTTACCCTTGGCGCGGTGCTCGCGGGCTTCACGCTCACGCTCGGTGCTCATGCGGTCGAATACGCTGCGGTTGACTTCCTTCGGCAGGTCGATGGCCTTGACGCGCACGTCGACCACCTCGATACCCAGCTCCTTGGCGGCCATGCGGTTCAGCGAAGCAGTGATGTCAGCCATCAGCGCGTCACGTTCACCGGAAACCACTTCGTGCAGGGTACGTTTACCGAACTGGTCACGCAGGCCGCTTTCCAGACGACGCGACAGACGCTCGTCGGCGATCTGCTTCATGCCGGACGTGGCGGTGTAGAAGCGTTCGGCGTCCTTGACGCGCCACTTGGCGTAGGCGTCGACCATCACCGCTTTCTTCTCCAGGGTCAGGAACCGCTGGGTCGGGGCGTCGAGGGTCATCAGGCGGGCGTCGAACTTGCGCACCTGGTTCACGTACGGAATCTTCACGTGCATGCCCGGCTGGACATCCGCCTGGACCACCTTACCGAAGCGCAGCAGTACCGCACGTTCGGTCTGGGACACGATGTAGAAGCTGTTCCAGGCCACGATGGCCAGGACCACGGCGGCGATCAGGGCGATCAGCGATCTGTTGCTCATCAGCGGCTCTCCCTAGTGCGCAGCGGCTGCTGTTGCTGTTGCAGGTCCTGCGCTGCACGCGCGGCCGCATCGTTGACCGATGGCGACACACTGGCGGTCGGCGCGGACGGGTTGCGGCTGCCTTCGACCATCTTGTCCAGCGGCAGGTAGAGCAGGTTGTTCTGCCCGTCCTTGGTCGCCACCATGACCTTGCTCGAATTGCTGTAGACCTCTTGCATGGTCTCCAGGTACAGACGCTGACGGGTCACGTCAGGTGCCTTGCGGTACTCGGCGACCAGCTTGGTGAAGCGGTCGGCCTCACCCTTGGCGCGGGCGATGACTTCGTCGCGGTAACCGTTGGCGTCCTCGATGATGCGCTGGGCCTGACCACGGGCTTCCGGCACCACGCCATTGGCGTAGGACTCGGCCTGGTTGCGGGCACGCTGCTCGTCTTCGCGGGCACGGATCACGTCGTCGAAGGCTTCCTGCACTTCACGCGGGGCTGCCGCGCTCTGCACGTTGACCTGGGTAACGCTGATACCGGTGCGGTAGGTGTCGAGGAAGCGCTGCAGGCGTTCGCGGATATCCACGGCCATCTGCTCGCGGCCTTCGGTCAGCACCTGGTCCATCGAGGTGGAACCCACCACGTGGCGCAGGGCACTGTCGGTCGCGTGCTGCAGGCTGACCTCAGGCTGGTCGACGTTGAGCACGAAGTCCTGCAGGTTGCTGATCTTGTACTGGACGGTCAGCGGTACCTCGACGATGTTCTCGTCTTCGGTCAGCATCTGGCCCTGCTTGGTGTAGGCACGCTCGCGCGTGACGTTCTCCATGTACTTGCGATCGATCGGCGGGAAGTAGATGTTCAGGCCGGGACCGACCGTCTCATAGTACTTGCCGAAGCGCAGCACCACGGCCTGCTCCTGCTCGTCGACCACGTACACGGCGCTGTACAGCCAGATAGCAGCCAGCACCGCCAGGCCGATGCCCAGCAGGCCCAGGCCACCGCCCTTGCCGACATTGCGGTCACCGCCGCCACGTTTCTTGCCACTGCCGAACATGCCGTTCAGGCTGTCCTGCAATTTGCGGAAGGCCTCGTCCAGGTCCGGTGGACCTTTCTTGTCACCACCGCCGCCACCGCCATTCCGGCGACCGCCCCAGGGATCCTGATTGTTCGAGTTGCCACCCGGCTCGTTCCAAGCCATAGCGCTCTCCATCTGATAAAGCAAAGACGCGCCCACGGCGCGCCGTCCAATGCTACAGAATGCCTGTCACTGCTGCCCGGCGACCTCGACGAGCATTTATTGCAAAGTGTGTTGCTCGACAAACACTTGCGGCTCCATGCCTTCGCGGCTGACCAGGCGATTCAGTTCGACCATGGGCAGTCGCACGCTCAGCAGGCTGCGCCCTTCTTCATCATGCTCTTCACTCTGCACGGCACCCAGGGCAAAGAATTGCGCGCGCAAGCGGGCAAAACGCTGCTCCAGACACAGGGTACCGACAAACAGATCATCCCCCAGCAACTCGGCAATCGCCTGGCCGACCAGCTCCAGGCCACGCCCATCGCGTGCCGATACCCAGACCCGTTCCGGCTTGCCATCGGCATTGCGCTGGATCTGCGGCTCGACATCTTCGAGCAGGTCGAGTTTGTTATACACCTCGAGGATCGGCAACCCTTCGGCACCAATCTCGCCCAACACCGCCAGCACCTGCTCGATCTGCTCCATGCGCTCCGGCTCATGGGCGTCGATCACATGCAGCAACAAGTCGGAGTTGCTCGACTCTTCGAGCGTAGCCCGAAATGCCTCGACCAGCTTGTGCGGCAGGTGGCGAATGAAGCCCACGGTGTCGGCCAGCACGATCGGCCCCAGGTCGTTCAGCTCGAGCCGACGCAGGGTCGGGTCGAGGGTGGCGAACAGCTGGTCCGCGGCATACACCTCGGATTCGGTCAGGGCGTTGAACAGCGTGGACTTGCCGGCGTTGGTATAACCCACCAGCGATACCGACGGAATGTCCGCGCGCTTGCGCCCGCGGCGCGCCTGCTCGCGCTGGCTGCGCACCTTCTCCAGGCGTGACTTGATCTGGCGAATGCGCACCCGCAACAGGCGGCGGTCGGTTTCCAGCTGGGTTTCACCCGGGCCACGCAGGCCGATACCACCCTTCTGTCGCTCAAGGTGGGTCCAGCCGCGCACCAGCCGCGTGCTCATGTGTTCGAGCTGGGCCAGTTCGACCTGCAGCTTGCCTTCATGGGTACGCGCCCGTTGGGCGAAGATATCGAGGATCAGCCCGGTACGGTCGAGCACACGACACTCGAACACACGTTCGAGGTTGCGCTCCTGACTGGGCGTGAGGGTGTGATTGAAAATCACCAGGTCTACCTGTTCGGCATGGACCAGGTCGTGCAACTCTTCGACCTTGCCACTGCCAATCAGGTATTTGGCGGAAGGCTGATGCCTTGTCACCGTGACCAGCGAGACGATGTCGGCACCGGCCGACAATGCCAGCTCCTGGAACTCCTGCGGGTCTTCGCGCGCCTCAGGGTTCTGACCTTCCAAGTGAACGAGCAACGCCCGCTCACCACCACCGTGGCGCTCAAAGAACAATGCAGGCTCCTATCAGGCGTTGCCTGGCTCGCTGTCGCCGTGTTCGGAATCGGACGGGCTTGGCAGACGAACCGGACGGGCAGGAACCACGGTCGAGATGGCGTGCTTGTAGACCATCTGGCTGACGGTGTTCTTCAGCAGTACCACGAACTGGTCGAAGGACTCGATCGAACCCTGCAGTTTGATGCCGTTGACCAGGTAGATGGATACCGGGACCTTTTCTTTTCTCAAGGTGTTCAAGTAAGGGTCTTGTAGCGAATGCCCTTTTGACATATGCCGCACTCCTGTAAGGATAAATAATAGAAAATCAAGAAAATCGATAAATTAGGCCGCCCCTTCGCAAGAATAGACGGCAATCAGCAGGGACTCAGCTCAATATGGAGATGGCCCCAAGGTATTTCAAGGTGCGGGACAGATTGTCGCAGGCCAGGCTGTCAAGCCAGTGTACTTCGGGCCAGCCACGCAACCAGGTGAACTGCCGCTTGGCCAGCTGCCTGGTGGCAATGATACCGCGTTCACGCATCTCATTCTCAGTCAGCTTGCCGTCCAGGTAATCCCAGACCTGCCGATACCCCACTGCCCGTATAGACGGCAGCCCGGCGTGCAAGTCACTTCTGGCTCGCAGCGATCGGACCTCGTCGACGAAGCCCTGTTCCAGCATCTGTGAAAATCGTAACGCAATTCGCTGATGCAAAATGTGACGATCTGTAGGAGCAATCGCCAAACTCGCGACAGTATAGGGCAAATGTCCGCCAGCGCCTGCGTCTGCGCCGCGACTTTCCGCGAATTGACGCTGTCGATGTGCCGTCATGCTCTCGCCACTCACCCGGTACACCTCCAACGCCCGGATCAACCGCTGCGGGTCGTTGGGGTGGATGCGCGCCGCCGACTCAGGGTCAACCTCGGCCAACTGGCGGTGCAACTCGGCCAGGCCCAGCGCCTCGGCCTGGGCTTCCAGCTCGGCACGCACCGCGGCATCGGCCGCCGGCATGTCGGCCAGGCCATCGATCAACGCCTTGTAATAGAGCATGGTGCCGCCCACCAGCAGCGGGATCTTGCCGCGCGCGGTGATCTCGGCCATGGCCTCCAGGGCATCGGCACGGAACTGCGCAGCCGAATAGCTCTCGGCCGGGTCGCGAATGTCGATCAGCCGGTGCGGGTGAGCGGCGAGGATTTCTTTCGACGGCTTGGCCGAACCGATGTCCATGCCGCGGTAGACCAGCGCCGAATCGACGCTGATCAGCTCGCACGGCAGCACTTTGGTCAGCTCGATGGCCAGGTCGGTCTTGCCGGCCGCCGTCGGGCCCATCAGGAATATTGCAGGGGGCTTGCCACTCATTTCATCGACCGCGCAGGAAGAGTTTGTCCAGGTCATCCAGGCCCATCTGGGTCCAGGTGGGGCGACCATGGTTGCACTGGCCGCTGCGCTCGGTGTTTTCCATGTCACGCAGCAGGGCGTTCATCTCGGGGATCGCCAGGCGCCGGTTGGCGCGCACGGCGCCGTGGCAGGCCATGGTGCCGAGCAGCTCGTTGAGGTGCGCCTGGATACGGTCGCTGGTGCCGTATTCCATCAGGTCGGCGAGTACATCCTGCACCAGTCGGTTGGCCTCGGCCTGCTTGAGCAAAGCCGGGATCTGGCGGATGGCCAGGGTCTCGGGGCCCAGCCGCTGCAGTTCGAAGCCCAGCCGCTGGAACCACTGCGCGTGCTCTTCGGCGCAGTCTGCTTCACGCTGGCTCAGGGCCAGGGTCTCGGGCACCAGCAGCGGCTGGCCGCTGAGGCCTTCGCTGGCCATGGCTACCTTCAGGCGCTCGTACATGATGCGCTCATGGGCCGCATGCATGTCTACCAGCACCAGGCCGATGGCGTTCTCGGCCAGGATATAGATGCCCTTGAGCTGCGCCAGCGCGTAGCCCAGCGGGGGAATGTCACCCTGGCTTTCGGGCAACGCCGTTGGCGCCGCGTCTTCATCCAGCGGTTTGTAAAACTCGCGATAAACCGCCTGTGCCTCGGCGGCTGGCAGCGGCTGCGAGGGGCGCGGGGCGTACTGGTACTGGTAACCCGCGCCACTGCCGCCACTGGAAAACGACTGCTGCGGGGCTCGCGGCTGCTCGAGCACCGGCGAGGCCAGGCGCATTTCGCCCTGGGGGCCGAACTCACCGGCCTGCTGGCCCGTGGGGCGAACCACTTCGGGCACGGCAGCAGGCGCCGCCAACTGGTCTTCCGGGCGCACATCGGCCAGGGCGCGATGCAAGGTGCCATACAGGAAGTCGTGCACAGAGCGCCCCTCGCGGAAACGCACTTCGTGCTTGGTCGGGTGCACGTTGACGTCGACGCCGTTGGGCTCCAGCTCCAGGAACAGCACGAAGGTCGGATGCCGACCATTGAACAGCACGTCACGGTAGGCCTGGCGCACGGCGTGGGCGACCAGCTTGTCGCGCACCGCACGGCCGTTGACGAAGAAATACTGCAGGTCTGCCTGGCTGCGCGAGAAGGTCGGCAGGCCGACCCAGCCCCACAGGCGCAGGCCATTGCGTTCCACGTCGATCGGCAGCGCCTGCTCCATGAAGCCCGGGCCGCAGATGGCGCCCACCCGCCGCGCACGGGCGGTTTCATCGTGGGCCTCGTGCAGGCTGAGGATGCTCTTGCCGTTGTGGCGCAGGTGGAAGCCGACATCGAAGCGCGCCAGCGCCAGGCGCCGTATCACTTCCTGCAGGTGATCGAATTCGGTTTTCTCGGCCTTGAGGAACTTGCGCCGGGCCGGGGTATTGAAGAACAGGTCGCGCACTTCAACCGAAGTACCCACCGGGTGCGCCGCCGGCTGCACCCGCGGGGTCATGTCGCGGCCTTCGGTTTCCACCTGCCAGGCCTCGGTAGCGCTGGCGGTACGCGAGGTCAGGGTCAGGCGCGCCACCGAGCTGATCGAGGCCAGGGCCTCACCACGGAAGCCCAGGCTCAATACCCCTTCCAGGTCTTCCAGCTCGCGGATCTTGCTGGTGGCGTGACGGGCCAGGGCCAGCGGCAGGTCGTCGGCGGAAATGCCGCTGCCATCGTCACGCACCCGCAGCAGCTTGACGCCGCCCTGCTCCACTTCCACGTCGATACGCCGGGCGCCGGAGTCCAGGCTGTTTTCCAGCAACTCCTTGGCGACAGAAGCCGGCCGCTCGACAACCTCACCGGCGGCAATCTGGTTGGCCAGCCGCGGGCTGAGCAGCTGGATGCGCGAACCACCACTCATTGCGAGGCCAACGTGGTAGCGGGGATATCGAGGCGCTGGCCGACCTTCAGCTCATCGGTCTTGAGGCTGTTGGTGCTGCGCAGGCTGGTCACGCTGACCTGGTAGCGCACGGCAAGCATCGCCAGGGTCTCGCCAGGGCGTACCGTGTGCTCACGCGGGCCAGCGGCGATCTTGCCGGTGTCGCGCAGCCAGGCGATGTAGGTGCCAGGCGGCGGGTTCTGCTGGAAGTACTGGCGCACACCGGTGTGGATCGAACGGGCCAGGGCCTGCTGATGGCTGGCGGTGGCCAGCTTGGCGGCTTCGTTGTTGTTCGAGATGAACCCGGTTTCAACGAGGATCGACGGAATATCCGGCGACTTCAGCACCATGAAGCCGGCCTGTTCCACCCGCTGCTTGTGCAGCGAGGTAATGCGGCCCATGTTGCCCAGCACCTTCTGCCCGACATTGAGGCTGGAGCTGAGCGTGGCGGTCATCGACAGGTCGAGCAGCACGCCGGCCAACATGCGGTCCTTGTCGTCGAGGCTGACGTTACCGGCACCACCGATCAGGTCGGAACGGTTTTCCGTGTCAGCCAGCCAGCGCGCGGTCTCGGAGGTAGCACCGCGGTCGGACAGGGCGAACACCGAGGCGCCAAAGGCGGCGCGGGACGGCGCGGCGTCGGCGTGGATCGAGATGAACAGGTCGGCGCCCTTCTTGCGGGCGATTTCCGTGCGCTTGCGCAGTGGGATGAAGTAGTCGCCGGTACGGGTCAGCTCGGCCCGGAAGCCTTTTTCGCTGTTGATCTGGCGCTGCAGTTCCTTGGCGATCTGCAGCACGATGTCTTTTTCATGCTGGCCACGCGACCCGGATGCACCCGGGTCTTCGCCGCCGTGACCGGCGTCGATGGCAACCACGATGTCACGCTTGCCGTTGGGAACCGGCGGCAGCTTGATGGCAGGCTGGGCCGGGGTCACCGGCACTGCTGGCGTGGTTGCAGGCGTTGGTGCCGGAGTCGGGGCCGGAGCAGGCGCGCTGGCCGCGATGGCGTCAGCCTCCTGGTCGTACAGGTCGACCACCAGGCGGTTGCCGTACTGGGCGTTGGGCGCCAGGGTGAAGCTTTTTGGGGTGACCGACTTTTTCAGGTCGACCACCACGCGCAGGTCGGTCGGGGTGCGCTGAGCCGAACGCACGCTGCTGATCGGCGTATTGGAGGTAGCCACGTTCAGTGGCGCGGCCAAGGTCGCGCCATTGATGTCGATAACCAGGCGATCAGGTGCGCTCAGGGTGAAGACGCTGTGCTGCACGGGGCCAGACAGGTCGAAGACCAGCCGCGTGTTGTCCGGCGCGCGCCACAGGCGCATGCTCTTGACTTGAGTGACGGCCAGAGCGTCAACGGTCACCGTTGTCAGCAGCAGCCCAACGATGGCGACCAGTGCGCGTATGCGCATACCTACCCCACTTACTGTTTATAGTGTTCGGCCAGTGCAACGCACCAGGCCTCGCCGCGAGCCCCCTGCGGCGAAAGGATCAGCGAGCGTCCGCCCGCTTGGGGGCTTATGGTAATGGTCAGGTCGGGCTTTGGCAAAACGCCCGCACCCTTTTGTGGCCACTCGAACAGGCACAGCGGGTCGCCCTCGAAATAGTCACGAATGCCCATGAACTCCAGCTCTTCCGGATCGACCAGGCGATACAGGTCGAAATGGAATGCCCGCACCTCACCGATCTCGTAAGGCTCGACCACGGTGAAGGTCGGGCTTTTCACTGCACCAGTATGGCCCAGGCCACGAATCAGGCCACGCGACAGCGTGGTTTTGCCCGCGCCCAGGTCACCTTCCAGAAAAATCACGCCGTGACCGCCGGTCACCCCGGCCAGTTGTGCGCCGAATTCGACCGTGGCCGCTTCATCGGCCAGAAACAGGTTTAAGCCAGACACGCAGAATGCTCCTCCAACAACTCACGAATGACCGGCGCCAGATCGCTGGCAGCCAGGCCTCTACCTTTAACGCCCAGACGCTCGCCGGCACAGGCGTGCAGCCATACCCCCAGCCCCGCGGCATGCCAGGCATCCAGGCCCTGGGCCAGCAGCGCCGCCAATACACCGGTCAGCACATCGCCCAGGCCGGCACCGGCCATGGCCGGGTGGCCACGTTCGCACAGCAGCAGCTGCCCGGCCGGGTCGGCCACCAGAGTGCCGGCTCCCTTGAGCACGCAGACGCTGTTGTAACGGCGCGCCAGCTTGCGTGCGGCGCCCGCGCGGTCCGCCTGCACAGCCTCGGTGGAAATACCCAGCAGCCGCGCCGCCTCCCCGGGGTGCGGGGTAAGGATGCTGCCACTGGGCAGGGCCAGCGGGGTGCGCGCCAGCAAATTCAGGGCATCGGCGTCCCACACCTGCGGGCGCTCGGCATTGGCCACCGCCGACAGCAGGCTGCGGCCCCAGGCCGCCTGGCCCAGGCCAGGGCCGACCACCAGCACCGAAGCGCGCTCCAGCACGCCCATCAGCTGGTTGGCCGAAGTGGCGCCCAGGCACATGACCTCGGGCAGGCGCGCCAGGCTGGCAGTCACGTGTTCAGGCCGGGTCGCCACGCTGACCAGCCCCGCGCCACAGCGCAGGGCGGCCTCGGCACTGAGCAGCACGGCGCCGCCGGTACCGAGGTCGCCACCGACCACCAGTACATGGCCGAAGTCGCCTTTATGGGCATGCGCATGCCGTGCCGGCAGGTGCGCGACAGTCACGCTGCTGAGCAATTGAGGGGTATGGCCGGGGTGTTTGGTCTGCGGCATGGGGTCAAAGGCTCCAATGTCTGGCAGAATTATACGCACCTGAGCCCGTATTGCCTTGCCCATCCATGTCCGCCTGTACGCCTGACCTCGCCCAACTGGCCCAATCGATCAAGATTTGGGGCCAAGAACTCGGTTTTGCCCATGTCGGCATCGCCGGGGTCGACCTTGGCGAACACGAACACCACCTGCAGCGCTGGCTCGACGCCGGCTACCAGGGCGAGATGGATTACCTGGGCGCCCACGGCAGCAAACGCGCGCACCCAGAGCAACTGATCCCCGGCACGGTACGCGTGGTATCGCTGCGCATGGACTACCTGCCTGGCGACACGCAGATGGCGCAGCGCCTGGCACAGCCGGAAAAAGCCTACGTATCGCGCTACGCCCTGGGCCGGGACTACCACAAGCTGGTGCGCAAGCGCGTGCAGTTCCTGGCCGATCGCATTCAGGAAGCCATCGGCCCGTTCGGCTACCGCGCCTTCGTCGACAGCGCTCCGGTGCTGGAAAAGGCCCTGGCCGAGCAGGCCGGGCTGGGCTGGATCGGCAAGAACACTCTGCTGCTCAACCGCAAGGCGGGCAGCTACTTCTTCCTCGCCGAGTTGTTCGTCGACCTGCCGCTGCCGGTGGACGAAGCCACCACCAGCGAACACTGCGGGCGCTGCCAGGCCTGCCTGGACATCTGCCCGACCCAGGCCTTCGTCGGGCCGTATGTGCTGGATGCACGACGCTGCATCTCCTACCTGACCATCGAACTGCGGGGGCCGATCCCCGTCGAGTTGCGTTCGAAGATGGGCAACCGGGTGTTCGGTTGCGATGACTGCCAGATCGTCTGCCCGTGGAACCGCTTTGCCAGGCACAGCCAGGAACAGGACTTCCAGCCACGGCACGGGCTGGAGAATGCCGAGCTGGCGGAGATGTTCCTGTGGGATGAAAGGACCTTCCTGCGCAAGACCGAAGGCGGGCCATTGCGCCGGGCCGGGTATGGGCGCTGGTTGCGCAACCTGGCGGTGGGGCTTGGCAATGCGCCATCTACGATCCCGGTGATCGAAGCGCTGAAGGCGCGGCGCGAAGATGCCTCGGAGCTGGTGAGGGAGCATGTGGAGTGGGCGCTGGCGCAGCACGGCATTTCGTAGCCCCCCTGAGGGAGATTGCCCAGCCATATGGGCTGCGTTGTCGCACAGATAACTGAACTCGCAAGCGATCCTCGTACCCTGTGGGAGCGGCTTTAGCCGCGAAGAATCCAACGCGGTGCATGGCACCGGCTACGCCGGTGTTCGCGGCTAAAGCCGCTCCCACAGGGTCCCTGCTAATTCAATGAGTTATGTACAGTTCTATGAAAGCGGGTTTACCCGCGCGGTGGATGGCACGGGCTGCGCCCGTGTTCGCGGGTGAACCCGCTCCCACAGGGGGCGCATGTCAAGGCTACTGCTGGTCGTTGTAGTGGAACTTGGGCATTTCCCAATGGAACCGAATCGCCAGCAACCGCACCAGGAACCCGCCAAACAAGGTCAGCAGCATCGCCTGCTCCGCCGGCACCTTGAAATACACGCAGCCCAGGTAGAACCAAGCCGCGGCAAACGACACGCTGGCGTACAGCTCGCGGCGGAATACCAGGGGAATGTCGTTACAGAAGATATCCCGCAAGATCCCGCCAAATACCCCGGTGATCACCCCGCTGATCGACGCCACGAGCATGCCCTGCCCCATCTCCAGTGCGGTCATGCAACCGATCAGGGTAAAGGCCACCAGCCCCAGGGCATCGAGCACCAGGAACAACGAGCGCAGGCGGCGCATCATTGGCGCGATGAAGATGGTCAGCAGCGCCGCACAACTGGTCAGCACCAGGTACTCCGGGTGCTTCACCCAGGTCAGCGGGTAATGCCCGAGCAGCACATCACGCACCGAGCCGCCACCCAGGGCGGTGACGCAGGCGATCAGCACCACGCCGAACCAGTCCATGCCGCGGCGGCCAGCAGACAACGCGCCGGTCATGGCTTCGGCGGTGATGGCGATGAGGTAGAGCATCAACAACATGGTGCGGGGTCCGTGCGGGCGGGCGAGAAAGGCGCGCAGTCTAACCAGTTGCCCATGGCACCAAAAGAGGGCGCAGATACAATATCTGCGCCTTTTTCGGCTCATACCTTGATGAAGTGCTCGCGATAGTGGCGCAGTTCGGCGATCGATTCGCGGATGTCGTCCAGCGCCAGGTGGGTGTTGCCCTTCTTGAAGCTGTCACGCACATCAGGCGCCCAGCGTGCAGCCAGCTCCTTCAGGGTCGAGACATCCAGGTTGCGGTAGTGGAAGTAGTTTTCCAGGTTGCGCATGTGCCGGTAGAGGAAGCGGCGGTCCTGGCAGATGCTGTTGCCGCAGATCGGCGACTTGCCTTTCGGTACCCACTGCTCGAGGAAGGCAATGGTCTGCGCCTCGGCGTCGGCCATGTCGACCTTGCTCTCGCGTACGCGCTGGGTCAGGCCCGAAGCGCCATGGGTGCGGGTGTTCCACTCGTCCATGCGCGCCAGCACTTCGTCACTGTGGTGGATGGCGATCACCGGCCCTTCGGCCAGGGTGTTCAGTTCGCTGTCGGTGACGATGGTGGCCATCTCGATGATGACGTCGCTGTCCGGATCCAGGCCGGTCATTTCCAGGTCGATCCAGATCAGGTTCTGTGGGTTTTGCATGCGGGGGCTCCTCGTATAGGCCGTCATAGTAGCGTAGTGGCCAAGGCACGCCCATTCACGGCGCGAAGGTAAGCCAAATGGTCCGGCGCCTGGCGTGCTAAACTGCCTGCCGTTTTCAACCTGCCCCCACGCACGGAACCTTCATGGCCAAACGCCAGCTCAATCGCCGCCAGAACTGGCGCATCGAAAAAATCCAGAACGAGCGCGCCGCGCGTGCGGCCAAACGCGAACAGCACGTGCTGCAGGAACTGGAGGGTGGCGACCTGGGGCCGGAGCAGCTGGGCCTGGTGATTGCGCACTTCGGTGTGCAGGTAGAAGTGGAAGCCCAGGACGGCGAAGCCGCGGGCCAGGTGTTCCGCTGCCACTTGCGCGCCAACCTGCCGGCGCTGGTTACCGGCGACCGCGTGGTATGGCGCTCGGGCAACCAGGGCATTGGCGTGATCGTCGCGCAGATGCCGCGCAGTACCGAGCTGTGCCGGCCAAACAACCACGGCCAGCTGAAACCGGTGGCGGCCAACGTCGACCTGATCGTGATCGTCTTCGCCCCCGCACCCGAGCCGCACCCCAACCTCATCGACCGTTATCTGGTGGCGGCGGAGCACGCCGGCATTCGCCCGCTGCTGCTGCTGAACAAGGCCGACCTGATCAACGACGAAAACGGCCCGGGCCTGCATGCGCTGCTGGAGGTTTACCGCGAGCTGGGCTACCCGCTGCTGGAGGTCTCGGCCCACCACGGTGACGGCATGCAACGCCTGCAGCAGATGCTCGACGGCCACATCAGCGTGTTCGTCGGCCAGTCGGGGGTGGGCAAGTCGTCGCTGGTCAACAGCCTGCTGCCGGACGCCGGCACCCGTGTCGGCGACCTGTCGGAGTGGTCTGGCCAGGGCACGCACACCACCACCACCGCGCGGTTGTACCACTTCCCCAATGGTGGTGACCTGATCGACTCGCCGGGCATCCGCGAGTTCGGCCTGGGTCACGTCAGCCGCAGTGATGTGGAGGATGGTTTCATCGAGTTCCGCGACCTGTTCGGCACCTGCCGCTTCCGCGACTGCAAGCATGATCGCGAACCGGGCTGTGCGCTGCTCAAGGCGCTGGACGAGGGGCGTATCAAGCAGCAACGGATGAACAGCTACCGTTCGATCATTGCCAGTTTGCCGGAAGACGCTTACTGACCGCTTGCGCCACAGGTTCTGCGCCGGCTTCAGCTACGGCGCGATCCTGTGGGAGCGGCCTTGCGTCGCGAAAGGGGCGCGCAGCGGCCCCAGATATCAGCAGCAAATATTGCCGGGGCCGCGTTGCGGCCCTTTCGCGACACAAGGCCGCTCCCACAAGGGACCGCGCCGGACGAAAAACGGTTTACTGGTCCTTGGCCTCATCCATCTTCAGCGTCCCCTCTTCGAAGATGTTCAGCTTCTGGCGCAGTTCACGCGGCTGCATGGGGGCCTGCCCGGCCTCCCCTGGCGCCGCCGGTGCCGCAGCGGCCGGCGGTGCAGGCTCGGCAGCCGGTGCTTCCGGCACGCCCTGTTCGCCTTCGATATTGCGCTGGGCCTTTTTGGTCAGCACGATGATGTCGATGCGGCGGTTAACCGGGTTGAACGGGTCCTTGCGATCGAACAGCGACGACGAGGCATAACCCACCACCCGCGCCACCTGGTCATCCGGGTAGCCGCCGGCCACGAGTGCACGGCGCGCGGCGTTGGCGCGGTTGGCCGACAGTTCCCAGTTGCCGAACTCGCCACTACCGGCATAAGGCTTGGCGTCGGTGTGGCCACTGATGCTGATCTTGTTCGGCACCGCCTTGATGGTGTCGGCCATGGCCAGCAGGATGTCCTCGAAGTACGGCTGCAGGCGCGCGCTGCCAATGTCGAACATCGGCCGGTTCTCGGCGTCCATGATCTGGATGCGCAGGCCGTCCTGGGTGATCTCGAACAGGATCTGGTCCTTGAACTTCTGCAGCTGCGGGTTCTCTTCTACCTTGTTCTGCAGTTCCTGCAGCAGCAACTCCAGGCGCTCACGCTCGACCTGCTCGGCCATGGTCTCCACCTGGTCCTTGTCCAGCTGGATGCTGGTATCAGGCGTCGGCTCCGACTTGGCTTCGGGGTTGATGGTCTTTTCCGGCGCCAGCTGAGGCGAGCCGCCCAAGTCGATGACGTAGGGCGTTCCGCTTTCCGAGAAGCCGATCGGGTCCTTGAAGTAGCCGGCAATGGCGATCTTCTGTTCTGGTGTGGCCGTGGACAACAGCCACAGCACCAGGAAGAACGCCATCATCGCCGTGGCGAAGTCGGCGAAGGCGATTTTCCAGGCGCCGCCGTGATGGCCGCCGCCAAAGCGCTTGACGCGCTTGACGATGATGGGCTGATTGTTCTCCATGACTCAGCGACCGCGAACCGCTTGTTCCAGTTCGGCGAAGCTTGGGCGGTGCTTGGGGTACAGCACCTTGCGCCCGAACTCGACCGCCAGCGAAGGCGGCATGCCCGAGGCCGAGGCCACCAGCGAAGCCTTGATCGATTCGTAGAGGTTCAGCTCTTCCTTGGCATCGTGTTCCAGGCACTTGGCCAACGGGCCGAAGAAGCCGTAGGCCGCCAGGATACCGAAGAAGGTACCCACCAGTGCCGCACCCACATGGAGGCCGATGGAGGCCTGGTCACCGTCGCCGAGCGAGGCCATGGTCACCACGATACCCAGTACCGCCGCAACGATACCGAAGCCGGGCATGCCGTCGGCGATGCCGGTCACCGCATGGGACGGGTGCTCCAGTTCTTCCTTCATGCTCAGCAGTTCCATGTCGAACAGGCCCTCGAGCTCGTGCGGGGCCATGTTGCCGGTGGACATGATGCGCAGGTAATCGCAAACGAACGCGGTCATGCGTTCATCGGCCAGCACCGTCGGGTACTTGGCGAAGATCGGGCTGGCGGCGGCATCCTCGATGTCGGCCTCGATGGCCATCATGCCTTCGCGCCGGCTCTTGTTGAGGATCTCGTACACCAGGCCCAGCACTTCCAGGTAGAAGGCATGAGTGAAGCGCGAGCCGAACATCTTCATCGACTTCTTGATGACGTGCATGGTCATGTGGCCAGGGTTGGCCTGCAGGAATGCACCAAAGGCCGCACCGCCGATGATCAGTACTTCGAACGGCTGGATCAGCGCCGCGATCTTGCCGTGGGAAAGCACGTATCCGCCGAGCACGCTCGCGAATACGACGATGATGCCGATAATTTTAGCCATAGGTTCAAAGCACTTGCTGTCGTGGTCAGGGGAAGAGACGGGAGCTTTAAAACTCTTCTTCTACTTATCGGCAGAACTGCGCCAGACTATAGCCACTCAATGCGAAAAGCCAGTTCGGACTGATGTCAAAATGCCAATTGAAACCAAGGTGCCCGCTCAGGCTCCACGTACGCTAGAGGCCTGGGTAAAGCTGCTCGAGAGTGTTCGCATCCCCGTGCCGAAGCACAGCTACGACCGGGTCATGGCCGCCATCCACGATAGCCGCCGCTCGCTGCGCGATATCGCCGAACTGATGCAGGATAGCCCGGCACTGGTGCTGTCGGTGATGCGCGAAGCCAATCACCCCACCAATGCCAGCCTGGCAGAGCCCGCCGAAAGCCTGGAAGTCGCCCTCAACCGCCTGGGCCTGGAGCGCAGCGAACAGCTGCTCAAACGCCTGCCAGCTGTGCCCGTCGAAGAGATCCCGCCGGTACTGTGCCAGTTCCAGCTGATCAGCCAGCACGCCTCGCAGCAGGCCAGCGGCCTGTTCGCCAGCCGCCTGGCACGGCTGTGGCAGGAAATCCACTGGGGCAGCCTGTTGTTCCTGTCGCCACTCTGGCCGCTGGCGCTGGCCTACCCCAAGCTGCTCGATACCTGGGAGCTGCGGGTTATCCACAAGGGCGAAGACGCCGCCCATGTCGAGGAAGAACTGTTTGGCGTGCGCATCATGGAGCTTTGCCAGACCATGGCGGAGTACTGGCGCCTGCCACAATGGGTGACCCAGGGTTACCGCCTGTTGCTGGAAGAACGCGAACAACTGGCCCAGGTGCTCAGTATCGCCCGCGACCCGGACCTGCTCAGCCAACAACACCGCCTGGACGCCGAGCCTGGCCTGCGCCGCTGGTTCAACCAGCCGGCCAACACCGTGCTGCTGGCCAATAACCTGGCCCTGGCGGCACAGGTGGGCTGGGACAACCCGCACCTGCTGCGCTGGCAGCTGTTGACCGCACTGTACCTGCAGACCTCGCTGGAAGACGTGCAGCAGCAGGTGCACCAGCAGGCTGCGGCCAGCGCCCGCCGCCATGCCCAGCATGCCCTGTTCCACCCGGCCGAAGCGCTGATCTGGCCCTGGCACCAGCGCCGCCCGCACCCAGACATGCTGGCTCCGCCACCGCCCACCGGCGACGAACTGGCGCGCTGGCGCAAGCTGTGCCAAGACCTTCTGGCCCAGCCCAGCCCGTTCACCAACAGCGTGCACCTGGCCACGCAGGTTATCGAGGCCCTTCTGGCCTCTGGCATGCAGCGGATCCTGCTGCTGAGCCTGGACAAGGCCAACGACCAGCTGCGCGTGCAACAGATGGCCGGCCTGCCCAAGGAAGCCGGGGCACTGGTACTGCCGGTGGCGCAGAACAAACTGCTGCAAAAGCTGCTGGCCAAGGCCGGGCAATTGCGTATCACCCCGGAAAACCACAGCCAGTTCTCGGCCCTGCTGCCGGCCCCGCTGCGTGCCTTGTTCCGCAGCGAACACGTGCTGCTGCGCTCGCTGGCGGTGGCGGACCAGGTGCTGATGCTGATGGTGGCTGACCAGGGCTGCCGGCCGCTGGCCGACATCAGCGTGCAAGCCTTCGGCAAGACCGCACAGTGCACCGAACGGGCGCTGTCGGTGTTTGCCAACCGCAAGGCCTGAGCCTTGCGCTACAATCGCCCCTCTTTCCACACTGGAGACCGTGGATGACTGACTTTTCCGGCCTGCCCCTGGTGATCGAAGCCGCGGACCTGCTGCCGCGCCTGGATTCGCCACAGCTGATCCTGGTCGACCTGAGCAGCGCCAACCGCTATGTCAGCGGGCATATCCCCGGCGCACGCTTCGTCGAAGGCAAGCGTACCCAGCTTGGCCAGCCCCCCGCCCCCGGCCTGCTGCCGGCCCTGGGCGAGCTGGAAAAACTGTTCAGCGAACTCGGCCACCGCGACGATGCCGTGTATGTGGTGTATGACGATGAGGGCGGCGGCTGGGCCGGGCGCTTCATCTGGCTGCTCGACGTGATCGGCCACAAGCGTTACCACTACCTCAATGGCGGCATCCAGGCCTGGCCCGCCGACAAGCTCTCCACAGAAGTGCCCGCCAGCGGCAACACGCCGGTGCACCTGCGCATCGACAGTTCGCCCACCGCCACCCGCGAGTACCTGCAAAGCCGCCTGGGCGCCGACGACCTGGTCATCTGGGACGCCCGTGGCCCGCAGGAATTCAGCGGCGAGAAAGTGCTGGCAGCCAAGGGCGGCCACATCCCCGGCGCGATCAACTTCGAGTGGACCGCCGGCATGGACCTCAACGACCACCTGCGCATCCGCCAGGACATCGCCGAAGTCCTGCAGAACCTGGGCATCACCCCCGACAAGGAAGTGATCACCCACTGCCAGACCCACCGCCGCTCCGGTTTCACCTACCTGGTGGCCAAGGCCCTCGGCTACCCGCGCGTCAAGGCCTACGCCGGCTCGTGGAGCGAATGGGGCAACCACCCGGACACGCCTGTAGAAGTCTAAGGAACCTGCATGAAATCCCGTTTGTTCATCATCAGCCAGTACCTGCTGCCGCACCACCTGCTGTCGCGGCTGGCCGGCTGCATCGCCGAGTGCCGCGTGCGCTGGTTCAAGAACGCCTTCACCGCCTGGTTCGCCAAGCGTTACCAGGTCAACATGAGCGAAGCGCTGGTCGAGGACCTGAGCGCCTACGAGCACTTCAATGCATTCTTCACCCGCGCCCTGAAGCCGGGTGCCCGCCCGCTGGACGAGGCCCCGGGCGCCATCCTGTGCCCAGCCGACGGTGCCGTCAGCCAGCTTGGCCCGATCGAGCACGGTCGCATTTTCCAGGCCAAGGGCCACGGTTTCAGCGCACAGGAGCTGCTGGGCGGTGACCCGGCCATGGCCGCGCCGTTCATGGGCGGCGAGTTCGCCACCATCTACCTGTCGCCCAAGGATTACCACCGCGTGCACATGCCGCTGGCCGGTACCCTGCGTGAAATGGTCTACGTGCCGGGCCGCCTGTTCTCGGTCAACCAGACCACCGCAGAGAACGTCCCCGAGCTGTTCGCCCGCAACGAGCGTGTGGTCTGCCTGTTCGATACCGAGCGCGGGCCGATGGCCGTGGTGCTGGTGGGCGCGATGATCGTCGCTTCGATCGAAACCGTGTGGGCCGGGCTGGTGACGCCACCCAAGCGTGAACTGAAGACCTTCCGCTACGACGAAGCCAGCCGCGCGCCGATCCACCTGGAGAAAGGCGCCGAACTGGGCCGTTTCAAGCTTGGGTCGACTGCTATCGTGCTGTTCGGGCCGGAGCAGGTGAAGTGGGCGGAGACCCTGGGTGCTGGTTCCGCGGTGCGCATGGGCCAGCAGTTGGCGGTGCCTGTGCAGGCTTGATTCGAGCAGTATGAAAAGGCCCTGCACTGCAGGGCCTTTTTATTGGGGCTGCTTCGCAGCCCTTCGCGGGCACGCCCGCTCCCACAGGGTAAGCGCGGCTCTCTCTGTGGGAGCGGGCGTGCCCGCGAAGGGCTGCGAAGCAGCCCCAAATTTGCAAATCAGCCGCGCGCGTCGCGGTCGCGCAGGCCCAGCAGATACAACACCCCATCCAGCCCCAGGGTAGAAATCGCCTGCTTGGCCGACTG
>NZ_JAWJYQ010000018.1:0-2852 GCF_032971465.1 Pseudomonas sp. LSJ-87
ATTTGCAAATCAGCCGCGCGCGTCGCGGTCGCGCAGGCCCAGCAGATACAACACCCCATCCAGCCCCAGGGTAGAAATCGCCTGCTTGGCCGACTGGCGCACCAGCGGCTTGGCGCGGAACGCCACGCCCAGGCCGGCCAGCGACAGCATCGGCAGGTCGTTGGCACCGTCACCCACGGCAATGGTCTGCTCCAGCTGCAAGCCTTCTTCGCTGGCCAGCTTCTGCAGCAGCTCGGCCTTGCGCTGGGCATCGACGATCGGTTCCACAGCCACGCCGGTCACCTTGCCATCGACCACTTCCAGCTCGTTGGCGAACACATAGTCGATGCCCAGGCGCGCCTGCACCTGGCGGGCAAAGTAAGTGAAGCCACCGGACAGGATCGCCGTCTTGTAACCCAGCCGCTTGAGCTCGGCAAACAGGTTCTCGGCACCCTCGGTCAGGCGCAGCGATGCACCGATCTCGTCCAGCACGCCCACATCCAGGCCTTTGAGCAGCGCCATGCGCTCCTTGAAGCTGGCGCGGAAGTCCAGCTCGCCACGCATCGCGCGCTCGGTGATCGCGGCCACCTGCTCACCCACGCCAGCGGCCTTGGCCAGTTCGTCGATGACTTCGGCTTCGATCAGCGTCGAGTCCATGTCGAATACCGCCAGGCGGCGGTTGCGGCGGAACAGGTCGTCCTTCTGGAAGGCGATGTCGATGCTCAGCTCTTCAGCCAAGGCGAAGAAGTCGGCACGCAGCGCCTGGGCATCGCTCGGCACGCCGCGCACGGAAATCTCGATGGCCGCCTTGCCCTTGTCGGTCTCGGCATCCAGCGCCACACGGGCCGACAGGCGCTCGATGCGCTCGATGGTCAGGCCGTACTGGCTGATCACCGCACTCACCCGCTGCAGCTGCTCGGGGGTGATCTTGCGGCTGAGCAAGGTGACGATGTGGCGCGCCTCGCCGTGGCCATCGGCCCAGTGCTGGTAGTCCGCCTCGGAAATCGGCGTGTAGCGGGCTTGCAGGTTCAGTTCGTGGGCCTTGGCCTGCACGCTCTGCAGCAGGGAGGTGGCCACTTCGTTGTCCGGGATATCGACCAGGATGCCGAACGACAAGGTACCGTGCATGACTGCCAGGCCAATGTCGAGGATGCTCACACCGCCCTGCAGCAGGACGCCGGTGATAGCCGCAGTGAGACCGGGACGGTCCTCACCGGTGATGTTGATCAGGACGATTTCGCGCACAACCTGGCTCCGACTTCGATGAAAAATGCGCATTCTACCGATTTTCCGTGACCGTCGGGCGCCAACGATACTTTGCCGACAAAACCCGGCTCGCTATACTGCCCCACACTTTCATGCCATTAAGAGCCGAGCTCAGTGAACCGGCCCACGCCCGTCAAAGCAGACAACTTCTTCCTGATGATCTATCGCGCCCTGAGTCAACGTCGCGTGCCGCTGGCACTGCGCATCGCCTGCACCAACATTTTCCTGGTGGCGCTGGCGTTGGTGATCTACGCCTGCGTGATGGGCCTGCAGTTCAAGCAGGCCATGCACGAGCAGGCCGATGCCCTGGGCCAGAGCCTGACCACCCAGACCGCCACCTCGGCGACCGAGCTGCTGGTGGCCAACGACATCCTCAGCCTCAACGTGCTGCTCGGCAACCTGGTGAAAAACCCGCTGGTGGCCCATGCGGCGATCTACAGCGTGGACAACCGTATCCTCGCCGAGGCCGGCCAGCGCCCGCGCAACAGCCTGCTGGGCGAGGCCGAAGGCCTGTACCAGACCAAGATCACCTTCCAGGACGTGACCGCCGGGCAACTGCGCATCAGCCTGGACATGAGCCAGTTCCAGCAGCCGATGCTGATCAGCCTGCAGAGCATGGGCATCCTTGCCGCCATCCTGCTGGTGCTGGCACTGACCCTGAGCCTGCGCCAGGGCCGCTTCATCACCCTGCCGCTGCTGCAGCTGCGGGTGTGGCTGCGCGACCCGCAACCCTATACCCCGGCCACCGACCGCCAGGACGAGATCGGCGACATCGCCCGCCAGCTGCACGCGCGCCTGGCCCCGCCGCCACCACCTGAGCCGGAGCCCGAAGAAGAGGACGACGAGCAGTTCGACGACTTGCACGACGCCGCCCCGGCAGCCAAGGCCGCACCGCGCGCCAAGCTTGCCGCCCAGGCGGACGAGGATGACGATGACGCCTTCGCCGGCCTGCTGGACGACGAAAGCGCGCCCAAGGCCGCCGTGGTCGAATCCGACGAGCCGCAGTACAGCGCCGTGCTTGCCGTGCAACTTGGTTCGCAGGAGCAGCTGCGTCGCCTGCCGCGCACGCGCCTGACCGAACTGACCGAGCGCTACCGTGATTGCCTGGAGCACGCTGCCTCGCTCTACGAGGGCGAAACCCACACACTCAACGACGGCAGCACCCTGGTGCTGTTCCACAGCCGCGACTGCGGCGAGGACTACCTGACCAACGCCATCTGCTGCGGCGAGCTGTTGCGCGCCCTGGGCCATGCCCTGCAGATCGAGGTTGCGGACAGCGGCATTACCCTGCAACTGCAACTGGGCCTGGCCCTGGGCAACGACCTGCAAGGGCTGGAGCTGGTAGACCTGCTGATGGCCGAAAAGGCCCAGGACGCCCTGGCGCTGTCGCAGCACAGCCGCAACCTGTTGCTGGTGGAGCGGCAGATCAGCGATGACACGCTAATTCGCCAGCGCGCCCGCATTCGCCCGATTGCCAGCCCTGAGGGCGCCTGCTGCGTGGAGCGCCTGATGGAGCCCTACCCGTCGATGCTGGAGCGGCAGTTGGCGCGGATGCACGAACGCCGGGTCTGATGCCGGGCTGGCCTCTTCGCGGGTAAACCCGCTCC